>JAHEJH010000083.1 GCA_024638905.1 Luminiphilus sp. | reverse complement strand
ACTGTTGGGGTTTTGTTAGGGTTTTCTGACGCCTGGTGTTCGTTGGCGCACGCGCGCATCCGTTCGCTGCCGTAACATATCTAGGCAAATAATTTCCACGCCACAGGAGCGAGGCATGCCATGTCTAACGAGGAAGGAATAAAGGAAGTCGTTGAGCTGCTTCATGAGTTGAAGCTGGAGCTGGTGGCAGAGATGGATTACGCATCGCTCGAGCTGCAGGTCGAGGCCATCATCGACAAAGTGTATCTGCTCAGCGAATCAACTGAATAAGTAGATTCGCTTACCACGGGGTGGCGCGCTCCACTCACTGTTCTCCATAACGGCGGCTTCGACTGGAAAGCCGCCACAACTGATTGTGAGATGAGTCGCGCCAGGATCGAGCAATTTTGGGGCCGGAGCGCGCGCTCACGCCCCAGTGCCTAAGGTCGCTCGAGCGTGCTCACTAGATCCTTGAACGCATCGGCGTTGTCGTCGCTCATCGACATCAGCGTGCGGTGCGCCTCTAGGACCTGCAGCTTCACCTCGCCGGCTTCGCAGGGCACCGCGGGGATTTCCTGAATCGCCGTGTCGGTGTTACAGCACTCGCTGCGCCGCTCAAAGAGCTGATCAAAGCCCATGGTGTCGAGCAGGCGATCAATGCTCGGATTAGTGCTGAAGATTGCCGGCCTAAAATCAAAGCGCTCTTTGGTTTGGATTGCCAGCTGAGCGAGCATGCCGAGCGTGGTGCTGTCGAGGCCGTCGGCTTCGGTCACATCCACCCACACGCTCATAAAGCCGGGCTCGGCGAACATCGACTGAAAGTACTGATCCAGCGCCGTGCACATGGTCAGGCGCACGTCACCCTCGAGCTTGAGCACGTGGGCGCCCTCGTTGGACGCCGCACAGATCCGACAATCACTCATCCCACACCCCGGCTCACAAACAAACCCGCGATGTCGTCGGCCAAATCATCCGAAGTCACTTCGCCTAAATCCAGCCTACGAATCAGATCGCCGGGTTTTTCCAGCGTGCCACCCAATCGGGTGAGCAGGGTTTTCTCACGCTCGATCAGATCGACTTCCTCGATGGTCTCCAGCACGCCATCAGACATCAGCACCAGCATGAAGGTCTCTGGCAGTATCGTCTCCTCGAGTCCGTAGCTCGCCTCAGGGGTCAGCCCAACGGGCATCCCTTCGCCGGGCAGGTATTCGATGTGTTCAGGTGTCATCAGCACAGGTTTCGGGAGGTGGCCGGCCACGGAGTACTGCAGGGTGTTCGTTTCATAGTCGAGGCAGCCCACTACCATGGTGGCGTACTTGTTCACGTGGAGCTCTAGGAGTTCTTGATTGGCGAGCGCCAACATATCAATCGGCTGAATCACGGTCTCGTCGTCGCGGCGCAGGTAATCCGAGCGTTTGCGCGCAAACAGGTTTTTAAGCAGTACCGTGGCGAAGGCCGAAGAACTGCCGTGCCCGGATACATCAGCCAAAAAGAACACCACCTTGCTCTGGCCGACCTCAAAGTAGTCGGTGAAGTCGCCGCTTAAATAAAGCGAGGGCAAGATGCGATGGCTGAACCAATAGTCCCCAGCTTTGAGGGAGTGCGCAGGGAACATCGCTTTTTGGACCTGACGGCCTGCTGCTTGGTCCTGCTCGAGGATCCGCAGCGAGTGGCTCAGTTCCGTGTTGGCTCGCTCCAGACTCTCGTTGGATTCCACTAGGTCACGCTGCAATTGCCGGTGGTGCACGCTGCGCTCAATGGCGCGCTTGACCAGACCAGGTTTTTCGGCAGGGTTCACAAAAAAATTGGCGGCGCCCAATCCGAGCGCAGTTGTCATGCTGTCCATGTCGCGGTGGTCGCTGACCGCCAGCACCGGCACCTGCACGTCGAAATTGCGCATCACACGGCGCACAGAGGCCCAAGACACATTGAGCAATTCCACGTGGCAGATCACGCAGTCCCAGGGACTGTCCGGGCCGAGTACGGCCTCAATATCGGGGGCTTCGGGGATGATTTCGTAGCGGTGGTGGGGGTCATCCAGTGCGGCGACCAGCGCAGACGCGCGGTCTGCCTGATCATCGACTACCAACACTGAACCAGCCTGAGTCATGTCAGCAGCGCTGGATCCAACGCTGGCGACGCATCAGAATTCGTCCTCGTCCCAGTCGCTGTCAAACTCGGAAAAGTCATCTTTGACCTGTCCTCCGGCTTCTAGCACTGCGCGGCTCTGCAGATACACATCGCGGAAAAAGACATAGCGATCGCCGGTCATGATCTCCTCGGCGTCTAGCAGTCCAGCGCGGATATCTAGGACATTAAACATCCGCAAACCCCAGTAGGCTTCATCGTTCATCATCTGCCCGGTGGGCGACATGTAGGCATCAATACTGGCACCAACGGCGGCACGCACAGTACTGGGTCCAATCACCGGCAGCACCACAAAGTTCCCGCGCGGGACACCCCAGATCGAGAGGGTGTGGCCAAAGTCGGTCTCGTAACGTGGGATGCCGGCCATCGACGCCACATCGAACAAGCCAAAGAGACCGACGGTCGAATTCGCAACAACGCGGAACGTGTTGTTCACCGCTTGCTCAATTCGGCCTTGAAACAATGCGTTTAAGGCGCCGTTGAAGTCGTAGAAGTTGCTGAAGAAGTTATTGACGCCGATACGACCGAACTCAGGCATGATCGCATCGTAGCCCTTGGCCACGGGTCGGATGATCCAACGGTCGGTGTCGCCGTTAAAATCGAACATCCACCGGTTGTAGCCTTCCCAAGGGTCGATCTCTTGCTGCGTTTGCGCCTCAACGAGCGGCACCATAAGCGCAAGCGCAATCAGCGACGCACGCGCTATACGCTTCGCGACTGACACAAAGGAAGGTGGGAAAAAAATTGTGGCGTACCGCAACATACTGAGCTCTCTCGGCTCCCTACTCGGCTCATTGTCTCGCTGACGCTGATTACTGCGCCAGCATGCCGAATAGGTTTATTTTAACGCTATTGACCGCCGGGGTCACCAGCCGGGTCTATATCCACAGGCACTCAGCGCGGGTTTTGCTCAATCCACTGCTGCACTTTCAGCCACTGCTGTTCAAGGCGCTTACTAGAGACCGGCAGGCGCGTTTTCATTTGCTGCGCGAACAGTGACACCCGAAACTCTTCCAGCATCCAGCGGTACTGATCCGCCTCAGCGCTTAGCCTGAGAAGGCCGGGGTAGCTCTCCGCCGCGGCCAGCAGGGTGTCCTGCCAAGGGGTCAACATCTCAAGCGCCTTTTGATCCTTCAAAAACTGCCCGTTGAGGCGGCTGATCCGGTGCTCCGCCGCTTTGGCATAGCGAGGGTATTCCCCAAGCCACTCGCGCCCCGCGTAGCGGACTGTCTCGCGGGACAGCAGCGACTCCATATTGGTCCAGCAGTCCTGCTGACTGTCCTGATAATCCGTGCCCAACTTGGCCGCGGCAGTGCGCGCCGCGCTCCAGGCTTTGAGCGCCAATGCCAGTTGCTCGCCAATCCCAATCGCCTCGGCGTGCCAATCACTGCGCAGTGCATCAAACCACGCTTTGAAAGCGGCGTCGGAGCGCGGGGCTTCTATCGACCTCAGCGACTGATAAGCCGCCGCCGCGATCACATCCTCAACCAGCCTCTTGCGATCGATTTCTACCGCAGCAAACGCCAGTACCAACTCATTGCCCGACAGCAGTGACTTGCGCAACGACTTCACTACCTGACTGGCCTGCTTGATGGCCAGCGCGACCAACCCATCCTCGTGGGCCAATGCCGCCTCACCGGGATAATCCAAGAGCCTCACGGCAACGCTCTCTTTCTCTGCGACCAGCGCCGGATGCGCAATAACTTCCAGTCCGGCGGCTTTGGATTTCCAGACAGGCGGCAGGTCGCCAAAGTCCCAACGCTCGACATTTTTTCGTTCTGGCGAGTCGGCCTGCGGGGCGGCTACTGCAGGCTCCCCGCCGCGAAACTCTGCGACCAATGCCGCCATATCCCGGCCCTGCCCCAACAGCTTGCCCTCAGCATCCACCACACGAATATTCATGCGGTAAAAATCTTCCAGCTGGGCAGGCTGCCAGTCCGAGGGACTCACCTGCACGCCGCGCTGCCGCTTCAGCACCCTGCTTAAAGCCGCGCAGAGGTCGCTATCCTCTGCAGACAGTTCAGACAGTGCGGCGTCCACGACATCGGGGGCGGGCACGAGCTGTTTCCGGAGCGCTTTGGGCAAACCCTTGATGAGCGCAATGCACTTGTCGCGCAGTAATCCTGGCACCAACCACTCAAACAGATACCGCGGCGCCCGATTCAGTAATGGCAGGGGAATCGTGATCGACACGCCATCGTTTTCACGACCGGGCTCAAACTGGTAACGCAGCTGATAGTCGACACCTTGCCAGTCTAGGGTCGGCGGGAACTGCGCCTCGACCTCGGCACCCGGATCGCGCACCAGAATCTGCTCGCGCTTAAGGAGCAGCATATTTTCGCGGGCGCGGTCAGCCTTCAGCCACTTAATGAGCGAGGTCATGCCCACACAGTCAGCATTCAGGCGCTCGTCGTAAAACTGCACCAGCGCCTCTTCTTCGATTAACAAATCACGGCGCCGGGTGCGCGACTCAAGCTCTTCCACCGAGCGCATCAACCCCAGATTCTCTTTGAGAAAACGGGGCGGCTTCATCACGTTGCCGGTCACCAGCGCGTCGCGAATAAAGATCTCGCGGGCCGTTTTGGCGTCAATGTCACCAAAGTGCACCTTGCGCCCGTCACTGATCGTGAGCCCGAAAAGCGTGACGCGCTCCTTGGCCATCACGCGGCCGCTGCGGCGCTGCCAAGCGGGCTCGTAGTGACTCCGTTTGAGCACCCGCGGATTCACGCGCAACAGCCAATCGGGCTCAATGGCGCCGCACTGGCGCGCATAGACCTGTGTGGTTTCAACGATCTCGCCGGCCACCAGCCAGGGCGGCGGCTTTTTGTACTGGCCCGAACCGGGGAACACCACAATCTTGCGGTTGCGGGTGGCATTGAACTGCTTGCCCTCATCGCGCTGGGCGACATTGCCCAACAACCCGGTCAGCAATGCCTGATGGATGGTCTCATAGGCCTCCTCCTCTGGCAGTTGTGGGCGCACCTTAAAGCCCAGCTGTCGGCAGGCGATGACCAACTGGCCATGGATCTCGCGCCACTCCCGCATACGCATGTAGGCAAAGTACTCGCGCTGACAGAGCTTGCGCAGCTGGTTCTGGCTGAGTGTCTGGCGCTGCTCCTCGTAATAACGCCACAGCGCGATCCACGCCAAAAAGTCGGAGCGCGGATGCTGAAACCGGGCATGAGCCTGGTCAGCCTGCGCTTGTTTATCGGTGGGTCGCTCGCGCGGATCCTGAATCGACATAGCACTGACAATCACCAGCACCTCGGCCAGACACCCCTGCTCGTTAGCGGCGAGCAACATGCGCCCTAACCGGGGGTCGACCGGTAAGCGCGCGAGCCGTTGTCCTAGCGCCGTGAGTTTGCCCCGCGCCGACACCGCGCCCAATTCTTCTAACAGCCGGTATCCATCACGCACCACCTTGGGATCGGGGGGATCGATAAAGGGGAAGCGATCGACCTCACCCAGCCCGAGCTCGAGCATGCGCAACACCACCGCAGCCAAATTGGTGCGGCGGATTTCGGGGTCAGTGAACTCCGGACGGCCGACAAAATCGGGCTCGCTATACAGCCGAAAGCAGACGCCATCTGACAGTCGGCCACAGCGGCCCTTGCGCTGATTGGCGCTCGCTTGAGAGATGGGCTCAATCGGCAAGCGCTGCAGGCGGCTGCGCGCGCTGTAGCGGCTAATCCGTGCCTCGCCCGGGTCAATCACGTAGCGAATACCGGGCACCGTGAGTGAAGTTTCGGCTACGTTGGTTGCGAGCACCACCCGCATGCCCGAGCCACCACTTTGAAAAACGCGATTCTGCTCCGCCTGACTCAACCGCGCATAGAGCGGCAACACCCGCAGCCGATCGTTGTACCGGAGCGCCTTGGCGAGCTCACGTATGTCGCGTTCACCGGGTAAGAAAACCAGCGCATCTCCACGAGGGCCAAACTGACCCTGCTCGATGTCGCCCAGCAAGTCGGCAATTTGCTGCCGTACACCCTCGTCCCGGTCCTCAGTGTCGCCAACATAGTGCACATCTACCGGGTAGGTGCGCCCGCTGACCTCAATGACCGGCGCGTCATTAAAGTGCTCTGAAAAACGCGCCACGTCGATGGTGGCGGACGTCACGATCACTTTGAGATCCGGGCGTCGCGGTAGTAGCTGCTTCAAATAGCCCAGCAGAAAATCAATGTTAAGGCTGCGCTCGTGCGCCTCGTCGATGATCAACGTGTCGTAGGCGCTGAGATCCCGGTCATGGGTCAGCTCGGCCAGCAGAATACCGTCGGTCATCAGCTTGATGGCGCTGGCATCCGAGACCGCGTCATTGAAGCGGATCTGATAACCGACCAGGTCTCCGAGCGACGTGTTGAGCTCATCGGCAATGCGTTGGGCCACGGTGCGGGCGGCGATGCGCCGGGGCTGGGTGTGGCCAATGCGTAACTGCCGGCCGCGGCCAAGATTCAGACAGATCTTCGGGAGCTGGGTGGTTTTACCTGAGCCCGTCTCGCCCGCGAGGATAACCACCTGATGATCGCGGATCGCCGCCTCGATATCGGCGCGGCGCTCAGAAACAGGCAGCTGTTCGGGAAAATCTATCTGTTCCGGCACCTCGCGTTCGGTCACCGGCTGGGCAGTACTCATGAATCGATGCCGGGGTCAGTCGAGGTCGCGCAACTCGCGTCGCAGGATCTTACCCACCGCGGTCTTCGGCAGCTCATCTTTGAAGACCACTGACTTGGGCACCTTGTAGCCCGTGAGGCCCTCGCGCATAAAATTGCGCACGTCGTCCTCGGACAGATCAGGGTTACTGCGCACCACATACATACGAATCGCTTCACCGGTGCTCTCGCTGGAAATACCGATCGCTGCGCACTCGACCACGTCGGGATGCGCCACCAGCACATCCTCGAGCTCGTTGGGGTAAACGTTGAAGCCAGAGACCACGATCATGTCTTTCTTGCGATCGACAATGCGCAGGTAGCCGTCGGGTTGCACCAGCGCAATATCTCCCGTCGCAAACCAGCCGTCGCCGTCGATGACCTCAGCGGTTGCTTCAGCGCGCTGCCAGTAACCGGCCATCACCTGCGGACCGCGGACACAGAGCTCTCCCGCTTCGTCTAGCCCGAGTGAGGTGCCCGCATCGTCGCGTATCTGGATCTCGGTGCTCGGTACCGGCACGCCGATGGTGCCGATCTGCACGCCGTTACCCGGGTTCCCTGATACGGTAGGGGAGGTTTCGGTCAGTCCATAGCCTTCAGAGACTATGCATCCGGTGACCTCAGTCCAGCGATTCGCTGCATCGTGGGTCAGCGCCATGCCGCCCGAGAGGGTCACCTGCAAATTTGAGAAGTCGAGGGCACGGAAGCCCTCGTCGTTGCACAGCGCGACGAACAGCGTGTTGAGACCACAAAATAGCGCCGGACGATGTTCTTCAAAGGCTTTAACCACCGACGGTAGGTCGCGGGGATTGGGCACGAAGGCGGTGTGCGCGCCAATGCGCAAGGCGTACATCGACGCCGTGAAAGCATAGATGTGATACACCGGTAGGGGCTGGAGCACCGTGCTGCCCCGCCCTTCCATGTTGTGGGTGGCAAAGAAGGCATCACTCTGCAATACATTCGCAATCAGATTGCCGTGGGTCAGCATGGCTCCCTTTGCAACTCCCGTGGTGCCGCCGGTGTACTGAAGCATGGCCAAATCATCTCGATTGAGAATCACCGCGCGGTAAGGCGTCTTCGCACCAGCCTTCAACACGGCATTTAGCTTGAGCGCACCGGGAATCGAGAACGCCGGCACCATCCGCTTCACATATTTCACGAGAAAATTGATCAGAGCGCGCTTCGGCTGCGGGTGAAGGTCCGCTATCTCGGTGACTACAACAGTCTGTACACCGGTCTTGGGTAGCACCGCGGCCGCTGTCTGCGCCACGTTGGCCTGCACGACCATGACCTTTACGCCCGAGTCGTTGAGCTGATGCTCGAGTTCCCGTTCGGTGTATAGCGGATTGGTGTTGACCACCACCATGCCAGCCCGCAACGCGCCGAGGCACACCACCAGATACTGGATGAGGTTCGGCATCTGCACAGCAACGCGATCGCCCCGTTCGAGCCCCGCATCGTGCTGCAGCCAACCCGCAAACTGGGCCGAGAGCCGGTCAAGATCGGCGTAGGTCAGCGTATGCCCCACGCTGCTGCAGGCGGCCTCGTCCCGGTAGGTCGACAGCGCCTCCTCAAACAAGGCAACGATGGAGGGGTAGCTGTCGGTATCAATGCGGCTGGGAATGCTCAGCGCATCAAGCCTAGCTGCGATCGCGCTCTGGACCGTTTCCGTCATGGGTTTGTCTCGGGTAACTCAGGTGGTTTGGGTATGATGTGGATCGCGCGGTGCGGGGTCAACCTCCCGACACGGAGATGTGAATCCAACCCACAGGGGCTCACGTCACCCTCAACAGGGGAAAGAGACGCAGAAAAACAGACCGGAACAAAATGAGGAAAACGCAGGATGCAAATCAGCAACGTGACCTTCGATGAAATCGCCATCGGTGATACCGCGACCTACAGGCGGCTCATCACCAATCAGGAGGTCGAGGCCTTCGCCGCGATCTCGGGCGATCACAATCCGCTGCACCTAGACCCCGAATACGCTGCCACCACGGCCTTTGGCGAGTGCATCGCCCACGGCATGCTCACCGGCGCCCTGATCAGCGCCGCAATCGCCATGCAACTGCCGGGGCCGGGCTCGGTCTACCTGAGTCAGAACATCCAGTTCCGCGCACCCGTATTTTTAGGCGATACCCTGACCGTCACCCTTGAGGTAGTAGACAAGCATGGCAAACGGCCCTGGGTCACATTGGGCTGCACGGTGGAAAATCAGGAAGGAAAAGCCGTTGCCAAGGGCGAGGCCCAGGTCGCGGCACCAACGGAAAAAGAAACCGTGACGGTCGTACCGCCGCCGGCGATTCAGCTGCTCGAGGAGGCCGCGCTAGCGTCTGACTGAGCGAACTGTTGGGGGTCGATGTACATCAATTCAATGAGCACGACCGGCTCACTCGCTGACGGCGTGGCGCCCATCATCAACACGTTCGCCACACCCTCTACCACGACCAAACCGGGCACGCCAAATAAGCGCCGCTCGGAGGTAGCCTGACCGCTCTCTTCCATCATTCGCAGCGCGGGTAAGGGCGTGTCCTCGTCTTTGAGTGTGTCGGTCATCTTGGCCAACAGCGCCAGCACTGAGTCGCGGAACAGGGAGAAGTTCAACCCGCCACGAAACTCCGTGTGATCAAGCGTGAGATCCAGCCGCACCTGACCGCCATCCTCCATGCGGAGCTGCGTCAAGGCGACCCGTGTCCCGGCTTCGAGCTCGCGAAAAATGCGCTTGCCCACCGTGCGTGACACCTCAATCAAGGTTTGATGTAAAACATTGACGCTGATGGTCGCAAACTGCTCATCGGTCAGCGTTTTTTCGCCAGCTGCCATGTGTCCTCCTGCTCGAGCCGCGAGTGTACCCTGCCCCTCCGTCGACTCCTACTGTGATTTGTCCAGAACGCGGCGTCGTTCCGGTTTGTTAGACTCGACGTCGGCGAGCTCGTCAAGGCTCTCGCCTTACCCCGCTGTTGAGAGCGAACCCAACCCTTGATCAACCCCACCCAAACTCTCTGGACACCGCTTGCGCCGCTTACTCTTGATTGGCGCGGCGACGCGCCGGTGGCACGCGACTCCGGCGATATTTTCTTTTCTCCGGAAGACGGAATGGCCGAGAGCCAGTACGTGTTTCTGGAGGGCAACCGACTGTCAGAGCGTTGGCCGGCACAGGCCACTGATCAGCCCTTTGTCATCGGGGAGATCGGTGTGGGTACCGGACTGAATCTTTGCCTGACATTGGCCGAGTGGCTCACACACCGGCGTCCGGGCGCGACGCTGCATTATTTGGGATTCGAGAGAGCGCCTTTCAGGCCTGAGGACATGCGTCGCGCGCTCGGTCACTGGCCCGAGCTGGCTCCCGTGCTCAGTGCGCTCCTGGCGCGCTGGCCCGACCCGCTCCCCGGCTGCCACCGCCGATACTTCCCCGAGTGGGGAGTCACGCTGGATCTCTGGTGGGCAGATGCCGCAGACGCCCTTGAAGACTTAGCCAGCCACGGCCGGCCCTGGATCGATGCCTGGTACCTCGATGGCTTTGCGCCGTCGCGGGAACCCGGCCCCTGGCAACAGCGGCTCTATGACGCCATGGCTGGCCTGAGTCGGGCCGAGGCCACGTTTGCCACGTTCACGGCAGCAGGTGATGTCAGGCGAGGGCTGGCAGCGTCTGGATTTGAAGTACATAAACGGCCGGGCTTTGGTAGCAAGCGCGATGCGCTGTGCGGGACGATCAAGAGCGCGCGTGCGGCAGCACCCGCGATCACCCCGTGGGACCTGAACCCTGCGCCGCATACGCCAGAGCGCGCGTTGGTGCTTGGAGCAGGACTGGCCGGCGCACACGCCGCTTTTGCGCTCGCCCGGCGAGGCGTTGCCGTGACGGTGCTGGAAGCCGCCCGCGTGGCCGGCGGCGGCTCGAGCAATCTGCAGGGCGTCACCTACACGCGACTGTCTCATCAGCACAATCCGCTGACCGATTTCTCGCTCGCCGGGTTCGGCTTTGCCACCGATCACTATGAGACGCTCTTGAGCGAGGGTGCGCTGACCGCAGATGAGGACATCGGCCTCGGCGGCTACGTGCAGCTTCACGAGGCCGACGACACGCTGGCACATCTGAGTGAGGTGTTGCCCCTGGCGCCGGAATTTGCCCAAGTGCTCAGTGCCACGGAACTCGCAGCGCTCACCGGCCTGACGCCTAGGTGCGGCGGCATTCACTACCTGCGGGGCGGCTGGCTGACGCCAGAGGCTGTCTGCCGCGCACTACTGTCACATCCTTTGATCTCACTGCAGGGCGACTGTGGGCCCTTGTCGCTCAGCCGCGGGCAGAATGGCGGCTGGCAAGCGGTCGATGCACAGGGTGGTCTGCTGGCGGAGGCCGACACCGCGGTCCTGGCCACTGCCCACGCCGTGCTGCAGCAACCGGAGCTAGAGTGGCTGCCGCTTACTGCCATTCGCGGGCAGACGACACACCTGCCAACACCGCCCCAGCTGGCACAACTGTCCGTGACCCTCTGCGATCAGGGCTATCTGCCACCGGCACGGGCGGGCCTGCACTGCCTGGGGGCGAGTTTTGGCCCGGGGGATGCGGGCACGGATGAACGCGAGGCGGAGCACGCGCATAATATCGACATGATGAAGACTGCTCTGCCCAAACTGGATCTGCCCGCCCCTGATGGTGGCTGGCAGGGTCACGTAGCGCATCGGTGCAATAGCAACGACTACCTGCCTGTTGCAGGTCCGGTGCCCATGCTCGATGAGTTCAACCGCCGCTACGAGCGACTGCGCCACGATCGCAAGCGGGTCATCGATGCGCCTAGCCCCTTCCTGCCGGGGCTCGCGGTACTGACCAGCCTGGGATCACGGGGCTTATCTGCCGCGCCTTTAGCCGCAGAGATAGTGGCAGATCAGCTCATGGGCACGCTACCCGCTGTGCCGCGCTATCTGCAGCGAGCGCTCTCTCCGGCGCGCTTTGCCGAGCGCGCATTGAAACGCGGTGAGCCCTTATGAAGTGCGGTCGCGCGCTGCTCTGTTCTCTGGTTGCAGGGCTAACGCTTTTCGGCAGCGCGACCTGCCCAGCCGCAGAGAGTGAGTCGCGGCAAGCCGCCATTCCCACCTACAGCTATGAGGTGGTTTCCCGGTTGCGTTTTGATCGCGAGAATTTCACTCAGGGGCTCGAGATTTACGACGGTCGCCTCTACGTCAGCTCGGGCCTCTACGGCGAATCCATGATCAGAGTGTATGACTTTCCCGCCATGGAAGAGATGCAGTCGGTGCCCATAGACCCCAGAATTTTCGCCGAGGGCCTCACGGTGATCGACAATCGGCTGGTGGTGCTGTCCTGGCGCGAACGCGTGATGCTGGTCTACTCCCTGCCCGATTTATCGTTGCTGGGCCAAAGCGCCCTGCCAGGGCAGGGTTGGGGAGCCACCCATTCCGGCTCCACGCTGTGGTTCAGCGATGGCTCACACTACCTGTACTCCGCCAATATGAGTAACGATGGCACACTGAACCGGCTACCGGTCATGCTGGAGGGCGGGCCGCTGCGCAATTTGAACGAACTCGAGTGGGTGGATGGGGAGATCTGGGCTAATGTATGGCAGACCGATGAGATCGCACGCATCGACCCCGTTACGGGTAAGGTAGTTGGCCTGATTGACCTCTCCGGCCTGCTGCCAGAGGAAGACCGACTGCGGGACACGGATGTGCTCAATGGCATTGCTATCGATCCCGTCACTGAGAGCATTTGGGTCACCGGCAAACGCTGGCCCTGGCTTTTTGAGATTACACTGGAAAAACGCGCGGACTGACCCCATATCAGGACCTGACGACATCAACGCAGCTCAACTGGAACCGAACATGACAGATGCCTCAACTCGCCCCGCCGCCGCCCAAACTCCCAATACGTTTGTGCTGAAGCGGGCAGTGCCGATCCCCAGCCTGAAT
>JAHEJH010000238.1 GCA_024638905.1 Luminiphilus sp. | reverse complement strand
CTTAGGTGTCACGGGGGAGTTTGCGGACATCCTTAGCTTTGCGCAGCGGCTTAATGCCCCGTTTCGCAAGGTCAGCGAGCCTGAGGGCGCTTATCAAATGGAACACAGCGCCAACGTCATGCTGATTAACCCTCGCGGTGACTACCATGGATTTTTCCGTGCGCCGCTCGATATCCCCAAAATGCGGGTAACCTTACGCTCTACGCAGTACGTGTGGGAGCACTGACCTCATGGCAAATCGGCTCATTCTGGTGGACGGATCGTCGTATCTGTTTCGCGCTTATCACGCCTTGCCCGCACTCACGAACTCCAAAGGCCTGAACACCGGCGCCGCCAAAGGGGTGATCGGCATGATCCGCAAGTTGGTCGCCGATTACGCAGGCGATCAGGTTGTCGTGATATTCGATGCCAAGGGCCCCACCTTTCGCAACGATATTTACCCAGAGTACAAGGCCAATCGCCCGCCCATGCCCGATGAGCTGCGCGAGCAGATCGAGCCGATCCACGACACCATCCGCGCCATGGGCTTGCCGCTGATTTGTATTGGGGGTGTCGAGGCAGACGACGTCATTGGCACGCTGTCAGTGCAAGCCGCCGGAGGTGGACGAGAGGTGGTGATCTCAACCGGTGACAAAGACATGGCACAGCTCGTTAACGACCATGTCACGCTCATCAACACCATGAACAATACGACCATGGATCACGGGGGGGTCGTCGACAAATTCGGCGTCCCCCCCGAACTGATCATCGATCTGTTGGCGCTGATGGGCGACAAGGTCGACAACATTCCCGGTGTGGCGGGAGTGGGGGAGAAAACGGCAACCGCTTTGCTGCAGCACCTGGGCGGGATCGATTCCATTTATGACCAGCTCGATGCCGTTGCGGACCTACCGATCCGGGGCGCCAAGAGCCTCGCCGCAAAACTGGGTGGCGCCCGGGGCGATGCTGAGCTGAGTTATGAGCTCGCAACGATCAAGATCGACTGTGATCTGGGGTTGGCTGAGGGCGATCTGGATTCGAGCCCGCCGGATAACGAGGCGCTGCTTGGACTGTTTCGGGAGCTGGAGTTCAAAACGTGGCTGGAGGCCCTACTCAAGGGCGAGGGGGCAGCTGCAGCGGGTGCGGCGCCGGCAAAAGACGCGCCTACTCACGATGGCGCAGCAGAGGCGGCTGAGTTGGAGCCTGCCACCGCCTCAGTCCAGGTCACCACAGTCTTGGAGCAGGCGGTCTTCGATGACTGGCTTGTCAGACTTGAGGCGGCTGAGCTGTTTGCCTTTGACACCGAGACGACGAGCCTAGATTACATGGTTGCGGAAGTGGTTGGTGTTTCGTTTGCCGTCGAACCCGGCGCCGCGGCGTACGTGCCCCTCGCGCATGACTACCCGGGCGCCCCGGATCAACTGAATCGCGACGCAGTGCTCGAGGCGCTTAGGCCGCTGTTGGAAGATGCGGAGACCGCCAAGGTGGGCCAGCATCTGAAATACGATGCTAACGTGCTGGCCAATCACGGTATTACCCTGCGCGGAATTCATGACGACACGATGCTGGAGTCCTACATACTGGATGCAGCGGGGAGCCGACACGACCTCGATACCTTGGCGCTCAAGTACCTCGGCCAGCGGACGATCCATTTCGAAGACATCGCGGGCAAAGGGGCCAAGCAATTGACCTTCAACCAGGTGCCGATAGAGCAGGCCGCGCCATATGCTGCCGAGGACGCTGAGGTGACGCTTCGTTTGCACCAGATGCTGTCGGAAAAACTCAACCAGACGCCCTCACTGTCCACGCTCTATCGGGAGCTGGAGATGCCGCTGGTAGCCGTGCTGTCGCGCATCGAACGAAACGGCGCGCTGGTCTGCCGGGACACGCTTGCGGCCCATAGCCAGGAGTTAGGGGGGCGTATTCTGTCGCTGGAAGCCAAGGCGCACGAGCTCGCGGGTGGGCCATTTAATCTCGGCTCTCCCAAACAGCTGGGTGAGATTCTGTTTAACCAGCTGGAGTTGCCGATATTGCGCAAGACACCTAAGGGTGCGCCCTCGACAGCGGAGGAAGTGCTCGCGGAGTTGGCGCTGGATTATCCGTTGCCGGCGGTGCTGATGGAGTACCGCAGCCTTAGCAAGCTGAAGTCAACCTACACCGACAAGCTGCCAGAGATGATTGACTCGCGAACCGGCCGAGTGCACACGTCTTACCATCAGGCGGTCACGGCGACCGGCCGTCTGTCCTCCTCCGACCCTAATCTCCAAAATATTCCCATTCGCACAGAGGAAGGTCGGCGCATCCGCCAGGCCTTTATCGCTGCCCCCGGGTGCAAAATTGTCGCGGCCGATTATTCACAGATTGAACTGCGCATCATGGCGCACCTCTCCCAGGACGAAGGGCTGCTCAATGCGTTCGCCAACGAGCTGGATGTGCATAGCGCCACTGCTGCCGAAGTGTTCGGGGTTGAGCTTGGTGATGTCTCCGGAGACCAGCGTCGTAAGGCGAAAGCGATTAATTTCGGTCTCATCTATGGGATGTCGGCCTTTGGGTTGGCCAAGCAGCTGGGTCTGGGCAGGAGTGAAGCACA
>JAHEJH010000235.1 GCA_024638905.1 Luminiphilus sp. | reverse complement strand
GAGCCACTGGCGCCCCCGCCGATAGCCGATATCCAAGCCGGGCAAACTATGCTCTAAATCCGCACGCTCAATCGGCCGATGCGGGATCCAGCACCTCTCTCAGCTCACGCTTGAGAAACTTACCGTTGGCATTGCGCGGCAATGGCTCTGAGAGGAACCACACATAGCGGGGCACCTTAAAGGCTGCGAGGCGCGAGCTCATGTGCTCGCGCAAACCGGGCGCATCCAGCATCGCGTCGGGCTTCAAGTGCACGGCAACACCCACCTCCTCACCCAGACGGTCATCGGGCACCGCAAAAGCCACCGTCTCCAACACGGCGGGGTGGGTATACAGCGCGCCTTCAACCTCGGCACAGTAAATATTTTCTCCCCCGCGCAAAATCATGTCCTTTGCCCGATCGACCAGATAGAGAAAGCCATCTTCATCAAAATAACCAATATCACCCGTGTGCAACCAACCTTCGACAATGGTCTCCGCAGTCGCCTCCGGACGGTTCAGGTATCCCTTGATCACGGGCGCACCCTTAACCAACAATTCGCCGGCCTCACCCACTGGCAGGGCTTCACCCGCTTCGTTGATCACCTTCCCTTCCAACGTCGGCACGAGAGGCCCGCAGCTTTCTGGCCGCGCCAAAAATAAATCGCCCGCCGTATAGGTACTGATCCCACAGACTTCCGTCATCCCATAGCCCTGAGCGGGCTTGGCGCGCTGCGTGCTCTCAATCACTTTGTTTGGCAGGTCAGGGTGCATCGCGGCGCCACCACCCCCGAGTGACGCCAAACTAGAGGTGTCATAGTCGGCGAAATCGGGATGGGCGAGCAGTTCGCGGGTCATCATCGGCACCGCGCTCAAGGTATTCACCTGCTCCCGCTCGATCAGCTTGAGCGCTTCCTCGGTATCCCACTTGTACATCAGCACCAACTTGCCGCCGCTCAAGGTCGCGCCGTGCATGACGCAATTATTGGCCGTGACATGAAACAAAGGCGTCGCCACCAGCGAGGTCGCAGGAGGCGCTGACACGGGTGCGTCGACCGACTCTCCTCGCCCCAGGGCCTGGGTCGTGGCAAAAATCTGCCCCATTGCCGCGACATTCATGATGTTGTGAACGCAACCCCTATGCGTGAGCTGAGCGCCCTTGGGACGCCCTGTGGTCCCAGATGTATAGAAGATGCAGGCATCGTCGTTGGTGTCGATCGCCGGCATGGGCAACTCCCCGGGCTCGCTCACCGTACCGGCCCACTGCACGGCCTGCACCGGCGGCGAGGACTCACGCACCGCCACGACAGCCAAATCTGGGAAGTCACCCGCAATCTTCGCAAAAACAGCCAGTCGCTGATCATCAGCCACCAGCAGCTTGGGCTCTGAATCGTTCAGCGCATAGGCCATTTCATCTGCGACCCACCAGGCGTTCATGCCCACGACAACCCCGCCGACTGCGATGACGCCCCAATAGGCAAAAATCCATTCGGGATAATTGCGCAAAGCAATGGCAACCCTGTCGCCCGACCCAATGCCCTGACCCTGCAACCAGGTCGCGAAATTGGCAACCAGCTGACCTGCCTCGGCGAAGGTCCAGCGCTCATCGCCATAAACGATGTACTCTTGGTCCGCGTAACCCTGGCCCAACATCCACAGGTCCCGCATAGAACCGGGAGCATGCTTGTAAGCCTTGAGGGTTTGCCCCCCCTGCTCGATTGTCGTCAGCTCGAGAAATGCTTCAGGTGCAGTGACCATCGCAACGGCGTTGCGATAGTGTTCGATGACCGGATTACTCATCCTTGATGCCCCTCATTTTTATAGTTCGGTGTTGGTCAGTCAGCAATATAGCGTTGTGTGATAAAGCGACCGCACGATACCCTATGCGCCCGGTAACGACCAGCTACCAACGCATCGGTATTGACAGATATCATGCCAATACTTCAGAGCGGATTCCAGATAGAGATGCAGTCCAGAAAAGCCGCTTCAGCATTACAGATTAGAGGTTTGTCATGAGCACACAGGAACTTGAACTCTCCC
The DNA here is from genome assembly GCA_024638905.1 of Luminiphilus sp. GTDB lineage: Bacteria > Pseudomonadota > Gammaproteobacteria > Pseudomonadales > Halieaceae > Luminiphilus. Next base: position 554 of record JAHEJH010000235.1, on the reverse strand, counting down.
GCTTGGAACCCTGGCTTCGCGCAAATGTCCCGGGCTTGAACGGACCGCTAAGCGCCGAGAAATTCCCCGGGGGACAATCCAACCCGACTTTCAAGCTGACAGCGGGCGAGCGGCAATATGTGTTGCGCCGCAAACCGCCCGGTGAGCTGCTGGCCTCCGCTCATGCCGTGGATCGCGAGTACCGGGTGCTGGACGCGCTGCGAGACACCGACGTCCCGGTGCCGGACGCTGTCGCCCTGTGCGAGGACGACAATGTGATCGGCTCCATGTTCTATCTCATGGAGCATCTCGAGGGTCGTATTTTCTGGGATCCGGCAGTGCCCGAAGTCGACAACACAGAGCGGACCGCGATCTATGATGAAATGAACCGCGTGCTGGCAGCATTGCATTCCGTGAACGTCGATACAGTGGGTCTGTCGGACTATGGCAAACCCGGCAATTACTACGCCAGGCAAATAGGCCGCTGGACCAAACAGTATCGGGCCTCAGAAACGGAAACAGTGGCAGACATGGAAGCCTTGATTGAGTGGCTCCCGAATCATATTCCTGAGGGC
>JAHEJH010000225.1 GCA_024638905.1 Luminiphilus sp. | reverse complement strand
ACCGGGTCATACACAACATCCACGCCCTTGCCACCCGTGAGTTCCTTGACACGATCCTTCAGCGACTCAGTGCTGTAATTGATGATGTGGTCGGCACCCAGTTGGGTACACAGCGCCAGCTTGTCGTCGCTGCTCGCGGCTGCAATCACCGTTGCACCCAGCGCTTTGCCCAGCTCAACCGCCGTACTGCCCACCCCGCCTGCGGCACCCAAAACCAAGAGCGTCTCACCGGGCTGAATGTTCGCCCGCTGCACCAGCGCGTGGTAGGAGGTCAGGTACGTAATCGTGATCCCGGCGGCCGCCTCGAAAGACAACGCCGGCGGCTTGGGTAACACCGCCAGTTCATTGGCGACAATCTCCTCGCAGAAACTGCCCGAGCCGCCGCTGTGGATGACTTCGTCACCCACTTTCCAGCGCGTCACGGCGGCCCCCACTTCTTCTACCACGCCTGCGCACTCACCACCTGGAATAAAAGGTAACTCGGGCTGCATCTGGTACTTACCTTGGATGATCAGTACGTCGGGGAAATTAAGCCCTGCGGCTTTCACCCGAATCCGCACATCGTTATCGCCCAACTCCGGCGACGGCCAGTCCTCCACCAAGTCCAGACGATCGGGCAGGCCGTGCTCACGACAAACGACAGCTTTCATTTAAAACACCTCGAACAAGCCGGCAGCACCCATACCGCCACCGACGCACATGGTGACAACAACGTATTTGACGCCGCGGCGCTTACCTTCAATCAGCGCGTGGCCAAGGAGTCGCGAGCCACTCATGCCGTAGGGGTGGCCCACAGCGATCGCCCCGCCGTCGACGTTGAGCTTGTCGTTATCGATACCCAGTGTGTCTCGGCAGTGCAGCACCTGTACTGCGAAAGCCTCATTAAGCTCCCACAGGCCAATGTCATCGACAGACAAACCATGCTGCTTCAGCAGCTTCGGCACAGCGAAAACAGGGCCGATACCCATTTCATCTGGCTCACATCCTGCCACCGCGATCCCACGGTAAGCACCCAATGGAGTTAGGCCCAGCTGTTCTGCGGTAGCTGCTTCCATCACCACTTGCGCAGACGCGCCATCAGACAGCTGCGACGCATTACCCGCCGTAATCGTGCCGCCCTCAATCACGGTTCGCAGACCCTGAACACCTTCTAGCGTCGACGCACGAACACCTTCGTCAGCACTCACTGTTGCTTCAGCCGTCGACTGCTCTCCTGTTTCCTTGTCGTAAACGATGCGCTCACAAGTCACGGGGACCAATTCGTCTTCAAACTTGCCCGCCTCGTAGGCCGCCGCCGCGCGCTGCTGGGACTGCAGGCCATACTCGTCCATCGCATCCCGGCTCACGTTGTATCGCGCCGCGACCACCTCAGCCGTCTGCAGCATCGGCATATAAACATCCTTGTGCATGGCCAACAGCTCTTCATCGGCCGCGCGGTGGAGATTCATGTGCTCATTTTGAACCAGCGAAATGGAATCGACGCCGCCCCCGACGACCACATCCATACCGTCATGGAGCACCTGCTTGGCAGCGGTCGCCACTGCCATCATGCCCGAGGAGCACTGCCGATCGATTGTCATGCCCGAGACGGTGACAGGAAGGCCTCCGCGAAGTGCCGCGGTGCGGCCAATGTTGCCACCCTGGCTGCCCTGAGTCAGCGCGGCGCCCATGATGCAATCTTCTACGCGATCCGGCTCGATCCCCGCACGCGCGACCGCGGCGCTGATGGCGTGCCCCGCCAGGGTCGGCGAAGCCAAATTGTTGAAGCCCCCGCGGTAAGCCTTACCAATCGGGGTGCGTGCGGTTGAAACGATGACTGCTTCTCTCATGTTCGTATCCTTTATCTTTTGTTAATTCGTTAGTGGTTAGGTTGGGTCACTCAAGCCCGCCTCCTGCTGATCGCAAAGACCGCAGCACGCTCAACCCATCTCCAGCCCCAGCCCCTTGGCCGCCTGACCTACCATTTTGATGCTCTGTTCAAAGCCTGCTTGCAGGGCGCGCTCACCACCCTCAGAGATTTGCTCCCAGTGTGCGGCGATGCCCTCAGGGGTTTGTTCCGCCTCGGGTAGCCACATGCCTTCCGTCTCGACGATCTTGGCGACGGCAAAGCTCCCTGCCCCAGCGGCTAGAATCGTGCGCGTCGGCGCGTCTTCAGACACCAGATACAACACGGCCGGCGTGACGGTTTCAGGGGTGAGCAACGCAAACGCTTTCTCATCAATGAGACCCTCGGTCATCCGTGTGCCCGCTGTAGGCGCCAGCGCATTGATTTTGACGTTGTACTTGGCGCCCTCTTGCGCCAGCGTATTCATCATGCCGACGACACCCATCTTCGCCGCACCATAGTTGGTTTGCCCGAAGTTGCCATAGAGACCGCTGGAAGAAGAGGTCACCACAATGCGGCCGTATTCCTGCTCTTTCATAATGTCCCAGCACGCTTTGGTGCAGTGAGCGGTGCCCATTAGGTGCACATCGGCCACCAACCGGAAGTCCTCGATTGACCCTTTAGAGAAGCTCTTGTCCCGGAGAATACCGGCGTTATTGACGAGGATATCGAGACGACCCCAACGGTCCATGGTCTGC
>JAHEJH010000210.1 GCA_024638905.1 Luminiphilus sp. | reverse complement strand
AACAGGGGCCAAAGACGTCTTTACACCCCGCGATCCCGAGCGCGTGACCGTGTATGTGTGCGGGCCCACGGTCTACAACTACGTGCACATCGGAAATGCGCGCCCGGTTGTGGTGTTTGACTGTCTTTACCGGCTGTTAACTGTGCTCTATCCGCAGGTCGTTTACGCCCGCAACATCACCGATATCGACGACAAGATCATTGACGCAGCTTTACAGCGCGGCACGGACATTGCTGAAGTCAGCACGGAGTTCACACAGAAATATCGCGAGGATATGGCGGCTCTCAATGCGCTTGCGCCCACGATTGAGCCGATGGCCACCGAGCACATCGATGACATGATCACGCTGACAGAGCGATTGATCGCCGAGGGGCATGCCTATGAGGCCGACGGGCACGCTTTGTTCGCGGTTGAGTCCATGCCCACCTACGGTGAGCTCAGCGGGCGTAAACTCGAGGACATGATGGCAGGGGCCCGTGTCGAGGTTGCCGACTACAAGCGCCATCCCGGCGATTTTGTGCTCTGGAAGCCCTCTACCGATCAAGAACCCGGTTGGGATAGCCCCTGGGGCCGAGGGCGGCCGGGTTGGCACCTCGAGTGCTCGGCAATGATTCGAGCGCATCTGGGGGAGGCCATCGATATTCATGGCGGTGGTCGCGACCTTATTTTTCCTCATCATGAGAACGAGCGCGCCCAGAGTTGCTGTGCGTATGGTGACGACTTTGTTCGCTATTGGATTCACAACGCTTTTATCGACATGGATGGCGAGAAGATGTCCAAGTCATTGGGCAACGTGCGAACGGTGAGAGAGCTACTAGAGCGCTTTCCCGGCGAGGTGCTGCGCTTTGCGTTGCTCTCAGCTCATTATCGCTCGGCGCTCAATTTCTCCGGCGATCTGTTGACTAGCGCTCGAGGCACACTAGATGCGTTTTATGGTGCGCTTCGGCGCCATCGGGATGTGGAGCCTGCGGCACTCGCCGCGGCAGAAAGCCGCGTATTGAACGCCCTGCTAGACGACATGAACACCCCGGAGGCTGTCGCTGCGCTGCATGCGGCGGCGAGCACTTTAAACAAATCAGATGACCCTGAAGAAATCGCATTAGCCAAGGCAGAGCTGACGGTAGGCGGCGGCCTGCTTGGATTGCTACAGGCAGACCCCGAGGGTTGGTTTACCGACTCGATGGGGGAGGAGGGGCCCACTGCAGAAGAGATTGATGGGCTGATCCAAGAGCGGATCGCAGCCAAGTCGAATCGTGACTTTCAGCGGGCCGATGAGATTCGGGATGATCTCGAGGCGCAAGGTGTGGTGTTGGAGGACGGTCCCGACGGCACCCAGTGGCGCCGCCGAGGTTAACGATCTAGCTCAGTGCTTTCTCGCCTGATTCGACGGTCTGCTGAATCAGCGTATTGATGGTCATTGGGCCTACGCCACCCGGCACCGGGGTGATCGCGCTGGCCCGCTCAGCGAGAGGGCCCAGCTCAATATCCCCGACACCACCGGGGTGGTACCCCGCGTCGACCACTATGGCGCCATCTTTGATCCAGTCCGCCCGGATGAATTCGGGGCGACCTACAGCGCCCACCACGAGATCGGCCTGACGGACATGGCTCTCGAGGTCGCGCGTTCGGGAGTGACAGATGGTGACGGTGGCATTGGCCTCCAGCATCATCATCGCCATGGGCTTCCCCAAGATCGGGCTTCTGCCAATCACGACGGCATGCAAGCCTTCAAGGTTCATTTCATAGTGTGCCAGTAGGCGCATGATGCCCTGTGGGGTGGCGCATCCATAGGCGGGCTCGCCCATCGCCATGCGCCCAAAGCCTAAGCAGGTCACGCCGTCGACATCTTTCTCGAGGGCAATCATGTCGAAACAGGCGCGCTCGTCGATCTGCGACGGCACCGGGTGCTGCAGCAGGATGCCGTGTACGTCCGGGTTCTCATTGAGCTGCTCTATTTCTCTCAGGAGGTCGTTGGTGCGGGTAGAGGCCGGCAGTTCAATCGCCATGGATTCCATGCCCACCCGGCGGCAGGCGTTGCCTTTCATCTTCACGTAGGTGGCTGAAGCCGGATCGTCGCCTACCAGTATGGTGGCCAGAACCGGTGTCCTGCCGTCAGATTTTGCCTTCAGCGCTTCAACACGCACGCTGAGTTGTTCTTCTGTTAATTGGGCAACGTGCTTGCCGTCCAGAATGACTGTCGTCATGTCAAATCCCCCTTTAAAAACGGGCGCGATTCTTTCAGAGATTGATCAGCGGGGGAAGAAGTTTTGTTGCGCATTGCCGACAATTCGCAATGCCGGTAAACTGCGCGCCGCGCGGGGGCTGAACCCTCCGTCATCGGGGTGTAGCGCAGTCTGGTAGCGCGCCTGCTTTGGGAGCAGGATGTCGGGGGTTCGAATCCCTCCACCCCGACCATCTCCTTCCGGTTATGCCACAGTGAAGGAGAGTAGCCTTCGGGTCAGCGCAGCAGCCTCTCCGCTTGCGCTTCTTGATGGTGGCTGTAGCTCACCAGGTAGAGCACCGGATTGTGGCTCCGGAGGTAGCGGGTTCGAGACCCGTCAGCCACCCCATCGCCCCATCGCGGCTTAAATGCTGGCTGTCCTTTAGA
>JAHEJH010000051.1 GCA_024638905.1 Luminiphilus sp. | reverse complement strand
ACTAGCTGCGCAGTGGGATCAAGAACGCGAGTACTCAAGTCCTCACCCTCCTCCTCTGAGAACAGCGGGTAACGCCTTGCCCCCCAGTCAGGCACACCAAAATCGAGATGGCCCCGATTAGGCGCGGCAATCAGGCCCAGCACCGCCTCCGCCTCAACGATCAATGCGATATTCACCGTGAATTCCCCGGTGCCCTCCAGAAATTCTTTGGTGCCATCCAATGGATCAATCATCCAGCACACTGGCCAGTCACGCCGACCAATGAGCTGCTCCAGCGTCGACTCCTCCGACAGAATCGGGATATCCGGTGTCAGCGACTGCAATGCCTGGCAAATCAGTCGATGCGAAGCGTGATCAGCTTCAGTTACGGGGCTGGCGTCTGATTTTTGGCTGACCGCCACCTCACCGACAATCGCATAGAGATCAAGAATGCACTGCGAGGCATCAGCTGCGAGCGCCCTGAGCGCAGTGATCAGATCAGGCAAGGAGAGCTGAGTCTCCTCGAGCATCGCATCGAGGCCGGGGTTGCCGCTATAGTGACGACTATTCATTCCAACAGGGTAGCACCCGATGGCCTTAACTGTGGCCTCCAGTCTGTCGGTAGAAGCGGTGGACTGGTCACAACTCAACACCATTTTGCTGGATATGGACGGCACGCTCCTTGATCTCGAGTTCGACAACCATTTTTGGGGCACCGTGATCCCGGGTGAGTGGGGCCGGCAACGCGGCCTCGACGTCCAAACCAGTCAGGAGACGCTAGCACCCGTGTTTGCGGGTGAGCGTGGCAAGTTGAATTGGTATTGCCTCGACTTCTGGGGCGAGACGCTGGAGCTCGATATTCCGGCAATCAAGGCACACTACGCGGAAGGCATCCGCTGGCGGCCCCAGGCAGAGACCTTCCTGCGACATCTTCAAGCGAGCCATCTCGACGTCGTATTGATCACCAACGCGCACCCTTTGACCCTGAAAATGAAAGCAGAGCGTTTGCCTTTGGCTCAGTGGTTCGATGTGATGATCAGCTCACATGATTACGGCGCACCAAAAGAAACGCCCACTTTCTGGCGCAGCCTCATTCAAAATCGCCCCTTTGACCCCGACCGAACGCTGTTTGTGGACGACTCCGAATATGTGCTCGATTCGGCTCAGGAATTTGGTGTGGCGCATCTGATCACCTTGCGGCAACCCGACTCAACGCTGCCCCCGCGGGTCGATACGCGATTCCCCGCCATCCACCACTTTGAGGAAATCCTCAGCGGATTGCCGAACATTGACTGATAGCGAACAGGGCAACAGCAAAGTCAGGATCGATAAGTGGTTGTGGGCCGCGCGTTTTTTTAAGACCCGGTCACTGGCCAAGTCGGCCATAGAAGGGGGCAAGGTCCAGCTCGCCGGACAAAAGTTAAAAGTGTCGCGAGAAGTGGCTCCAGGAGACATATTGCGCATCCGCCAGGGTTGGGATGAGCGCGAGGTCACAGTCATCGCGACTAGCGAGCAACGACGGGCGGCGCCGATCGCCCAAACCCTTTACGAAGAAACCGAGGCGAGCGTCGAGCGACGTACTCGGGCCGCAGAGGCGCGCAAAGCCGCAGGCACGCTGGCAAGGCCCTCACAGCGCCCGGGTAAACATGAACGCAAAGCATTGGAACGCTTGAGAAAGCAGTTCGACCCCACCTGATTTAAGTCGGCGCCGAAAACAAAACTTGGGGTATGATCGTTGGCATGATTGAAGAGCTGCCGACAACCAGACCCCATACGCCGCTACTCGATGGCGTATCGACTGATCTCGACACACTCTCACAGCTGCAAAGTCACGAACTGGTGCAGTTGGCCGAAGAGCTTCGACACGACCTGCTCTACTCTGTAGCAGGCACCGGGGGGCATTTTGGTGCCGGGCTGGGTGTAGTGGAACTGACGGTGGCGCTGCACCATGTTTTCAATACCCCCCACGATCGCATCGTGTGGGATGTCGGGCACCAAACCTACCCCCACAAAATTCTGACCGGACGGCGCGATCGCATGAACAGCATGCGACAGCTCGATGGCCTGTCCGGGTTTCCCAAGCGCGCCGAGAGCCCCTTCGACACCTTCGGCGTGGGTCACTCCTCGACCAGCATCTCCGCGGCGATGGGTATGGCCCTGGCGGCACAGAAACAGGGCATCGACCGCAAGGTCGTTGCCGTCATTGGAGACGGCGCGATCACTGGTGGCATGGCTTTCGAGGCGCTGGCTCACGCGGGCCATGAACGCCCGAATATGCTGGTCATTCTGAATGACAACCAAATGTCGATTGGGCACAACACCGGCGGGCTGGCAACCTACTTCGCCAAAATCTGGGCCAGCAAGACCTATACCGCACTGCGTGAGGGCTCCAAGAAGATTCTTGAGCATGTCCGCGGCGCCTGGGATCTGGCCAAAAAGACGGAAGAACACATGAAGGGCATGGTGGCACCGGGCACTATGTTCGAAGAGCTGGGCTGGCACTACATTGGCCCACTCGATGGCCATGATCTACCGCAGCTGGTGAACACGCTCAAGGTTATGGCTGACCTCAAAGGGCCTCAATTCCTACACATTCGCACCATCAAAGGAAAAGGTTTTGCCCCGGCGGAGCGGGACCCCATCGGCTACCACGCGATCAATAAACTGGAACCGGCCAAACCTGCAAAGTCGGCGGTGCCATCCAAACCCAAGGCTCCCAAATATCAAGACGTGTTCGGACAGTGGCTTTGCGACCTCGCGGCTCAAGATGACCGGGTGGTGGGCATTACCCCCGCCATGTGTGAGGGATCAGGCATGGTTCAGTATGCCAAGGCGTTTCCCGAGCGCTTCTATGATGTAGCGATTGCCGAGCAACACTCGGTGACGCTGGCTGCGGGTATGGCCTGCGATGGACTCAAGCCGGTGCTCGCCATTTACTCCACCTTTTTGCAGCGCGGCTACGATCAGCTGATACACGATGTGGCCCTGCAGGGCCTCGACGTCACCCTGGCCATTGATCGGGCGGGCCTCGTGGGTCAGGACGGACCCACGCATCATGGCACCTTCGACCTGTCTTATTTGCGCTGCATCCCCAATATGGTCGTTGGTGCACCCAGCGATGAAAATCAGTGCCGGCAAATGCTGCAGAGTGCGTGGCTCCATGACGGACCCTCCGCGGTTCGCTACCCGCGCGGGGAAGGCAGTGGCATCGCGATCGAGGCTGGACTCCCCACGATGGAGATCGGCAAAGCCGAGCTGGTGAGAAAAGGGACCGGCATCGCCATCCTGAATTTTGGCGTACTGCTGGATCAAGCGCTGACTGCCGCCGAAACATTGGGCGCAACGGTGGTCGACATGCGCTGGGTGAAACCTCTGGATGAGGCAATGATTCTCTCTTTGGTTGAACAGCATGATCTGCTGATCACTTTGGAGGAAAACGCCGTAGCTGGTGGTGCGGGGAGCGGCGTCGCTGAGTTCCTCGCCAACGCAGGCGTTATTTGCCAAGTGCGCCATATCGGCATTCCCGACGCCTTTATCGCACATGCCGGGCAAGGTGAGTGTCGGCGGCTGGCGGGGCTCACCGCCGACAACATCATCGCGGTGGCACAAAGCACGGCGCCGGTCACAACCAACCAACAAGCCCTATAACCTCTTACCCCTGTAAGGCACTGAACCGTGGCCAAATCGAGTAAAGCGGCAGCATCACCCAGCATCACTGAGCAAATGACTGAGCTAAGTGAACTGGTTGAGCAACTGGAAGACCCGGAAATCGAACTGGAAACAGCGCTGGTACTGTACGAAAAAGGCGTCAAGCTGAGCGGCAGCATTCAAAAAATTCTTGAGTCTGCGGAGCAACGCGTCGCGCAGGTGGCCGCGGACGGATCGCTGCTGGAAGAGGATGAGGCGTCAGACGAAGCCTGAGTCTGTTATGGAACCCTTCGCCTGGCTGAGCTGCCCTGATCCAAAACTTGCTGAAGCGCTTGACTACCTCGCACAGCACCCCGGTAAACAGCTACGCAGCCGATTAACCGTCGCCAGCGCCGAGCTGGTCGCGGGGGAAAGCGTCCCCGCCGCCGTCATGGCGGGCGAGGCAATCGAACTACTCCACACCTACTCTCTTGTGCACGATGATCTCCCGGCGATGGACGATGATGACCTGCGCCGAGGGCAACCCACCTTACACTGCGCCTTCGACGAGGCGACCGCCATTCTTGCCGGCGATGGCCTGCAAGCGGCCGCCTTTCAGCGGCTTACTGAAATAGAAACTTTGAGCGCAGAGCAACGACTCGACATGATCGGGGTCGTCACCAAAGCCGTCGGCTTTCATGGCATGGTGGGGGGTCAGGCACTCGATCTGGCTGCCGAACATCAATCTGTCCCTGTTAACGCACTCAAGGACATACACCACCTGAAAACCGGTGCGCTCATCTCAGCGTCGGCAGAGGTCGGCGCCATCTGCGGCGGCACTACCCTCTCGCAGCGCGAGGCGCTGGTGCGATTTGCCAAAGCGATCGGGCTTGCCTTTCAAGTCACTGACGATGTGCTCGACGTCACAGGCGATAGCGCCTCACTGGGTAAAACAGCCGGCAAGGACGAGCGCGCAGAAAAATCCACCTATGTCAGCACGCTGGGCTTGGAAGGTGCAAAACAGGAGGCCGCCGCGCTGCTCAATGAAGCACTCGACGCGTTGGCTGAATTTGGAGACACCGCTGAGCCACTGCGACACCTGGCCCGCAAAATGGTTCACCGGGACACTTAATCGCGGAGTGCGGGCCGCTTCCAAAAAGTGGCCAATCAACTCATTGCTCAAGCGGCAACACGATTAAGCCGATGCAGCACGGCGCGCACGCGCTGACCGAATTCGGGCGGGCCCTAGCTAGCCGACCGCAATCGCCATCAGTGCCGCGGTCATACACCCGCCAGCCATTGCTCCCGCAGCCACATCATCCAGCACCACGCCCCATGCGCCGGGAACCCCGCGCTCCAAGGCACTGACCGGCCACGGTTTAACAATATCGAACAGCCGGAACAGCAGTAGCGACCCAATCAGTAACGGCATGCTGGGCAAATCAAAAGTCAAAACACTCATGGGGATAAGCGCCGCCAACCATAGCCCTGCAAATTCATCGATCACGATCGCAGGGTGATCGATCACACCCCAAGCAGCGCCTGCACGCTTGGATGACCACACCGCCAAAGCAGTGAGTCCGAACCACCCCCACCAGTGCCAGATCACCGGCATGTCCAACAAGAAGGCCAATAATGCCGTAGCGATAATGCTGCCTGCCGTCCCGGGTGCCACCGGTGACAGTCCTGCACCGGCACCGGCCGCGATCAGTGTCGCCGCATCGGTAATCGTTGCCTTGGTGGGATCGTCGTGATCAGCGGCGGAAGTGGTCATAGCCGATGCGCTCCGGGGTTCGATCACAGCTTATCCCGCTTCCCGCGACAACTCGACCCATTTCCGTGCAGCCATCCGGCAGGGGTATGTTGCGCGGTAGCGTGAATAGCAATTCATAGTCATCGCCGCCAGCCAGCGCCCAATCCAGACTCTGATCGGGATCCACCGATGATCTCATTGCCTCCGACAGCGGCAGCAGTGCGCTGTCGATTTCGAGCCCGACGTCGCTCGCTGTGGCCACGTGAGACGCATCTGCCAAGAGCCCGTCGGAGATATCGATGCAGGCGGTTGCGCAGCCCCGGAGAGTCTCCCCCAGCGCCAGACGAAGCGAGGGTTTTGTATATCGTGTCGTCAAAAATTCCGCTGCTGACACATCGACTGCAAGCCTTCCGCTGATCACTGCAAGGCCCGCCGCCGCATCACCCAGGGTGCCACTGACACAGAGTCGATCACCGGGGCGCGCGCCAGAGCGCGTCAAATAGCTGTCCGCCGGCGTCGAGCCGAGCACGGTGACCGTCAGGCTCAGCGGTCCTCGCGTCGTATCGCCCCCCACCAGCGGCGCCCGTATCACGCTGCAGGCATCAGCGAGCCCCCGAGAAAAACCCTCCAGCCAGACCCGATCTCCCTCCGGAAGCGTGAGAGAGAGCAACAAGGCCTCGGGAGACGCACCCATGGCCGCCAAATCGCTGACGGCAGCCATCACACTTCGGTAAGCCACATCGGTGGGCGAGAGCGTGGCCAAAAAATGGACGCCCTCAACAGTCGTATCGGTAGAGACGTGGAGGAGGTGCCCGTCGGGTAACGCGAGCGCGGCGGCGTCATCACCGATACCCAAGCGAACTGATGTGCCTTGATCCAATCCGGCAAAAAAATCCTGAATCAAATCGAATTCGCTATCTGACATCAGCTCCCTTGCGCGTGCTCCACGGCTCGCAGATCTCTGGCGATCTTGTCTAGCACGCCATTGATGTATCGATGGGAATCTGTGGCGCCAAACTTTTTTGCCAAGGCGACCGCTTCATTGATGACAACTTTGTATGGCACATCGATGCGGTCTCTCAGTTCAAAGGTACCCAGGCGCAACAGATTTCTCTCGATCGGATCGAGCTCGTCAAGCTTGCGATCAAGGGCGGGTGTGAACAGCGCCTCAAGGGCTTCAACATCGCCGACAACACCTTTCAATACGGCGCTGAAGTAGTCGCCATCGGTGTGCTGAAAGTCGTTATCGACGCGAAATTCAGCCTCGATATCTGTCGCACTGGCCCCCGATAAGGTCCACTGGTACAGAGCCTGCAGGCCAAAGTGGCGCGCTTTGCGACGCTGCGCAGCCAGAGCATTCGGCTGGCCCATTAGTCGCGCAACGTTCGCAGGAGATTCACCATCTCGACCGCGCTCATGGCTGCCTCGGCGCCTTTATTTTCTTCGTTGTCTCCAGAACGCTCGAGCGCCTGGTCCAACGTGTCGACCGTCAGCACACCAAAGGCGACCGGCTTGCCGGTGCTCAGCGCTACCTCACCGATGCCGCGGGTGCATTCGCCGGCAACATATTCAAAGTGAGGCGTACCACCACGAATAACGGCTCCCAGCGCCACCACGGCGTCGCAATCGGATCTTTGGGCGGCGGCCTGACAGGCCAGAGGGATCTCAAATGCACCCGGCACGCTCACCACCTCGACCTGCTCACCTTCGATACCCGCCCCGGCCAGCGCCTGTGTGGCACCCTTGACCAGACCGGCGACGATCTCCTCATTCCAGCGCGTGATCACAATGACGTACCGGCCATCGTTACCCGGTACCTGCGACGCTGAATTATCTATCCCTTTGCCCGACATCGATCTGTTTTCCTCAGTGCGACTCGGCGGCATCTGGCGGCGCCACAAAATCGACGACTTCAAGACCAAAACCCGCCAGCGCATTGTACTTCAGCGGCGCGCCTAACAAGCTGATTTGACCGACACCCAGATCACGCAGAATTTGGGCGCCCATCCCTATCTGGTTGTAGGCATCCGGACTGCCGGCTTTGTCGCTTTCGGGCTCACCGAACAGGCGATCAATGTCATGAAGCAGGTCATCGGTGGCCTCGGGCTTGCTGAGCAATACCAATACGCCACTCTCTGACTCCCCAATCGCTTTAAGGCTGGCATCGAAGGACCATGAAGCATGGCCATCGAGGGTCGTTCCAACCAGATCCCGGAACACTGAAGTGACGTGCACCCTCACTAGGGTGGGCTTGGCCGCATCGATTACTCCCTTTGTCAGTGCCACATGCAGTCGGCCCTGGGTCGTGTCCTGATAAGCGGTGGCGCTGAACACGCCATGCCGGGTTTGCAGTGTGCCCTCACGCACAGCGCGAATGGTTTTCTGGTTGGCGAGCCGGTAAGTCACCAGATCAGAGACCTGCCCCATCACCAGCTGATGCTGATCGGCAAAGCCCAGCAAATAGTCGGCATCTGCCACAGCACCGTCGTTATCCAATACTTCTGTGAACACCGCCGATGGCAGAAGCCCGGCGAGAGTCGCCAGATCCATCGCCGCCTCGGCGGGCGCGGTGCGAGTGAGGACGCCCCCCGCGGCCGCAGCAATAGGGAAAATATGGCCCGGCTGCACCAGATCAGAAGCTTGGCTGGCCGCATCGACGGCTACCCGAACAGTGCGCGCTCTATCCGCTGCCGAGATGCCCGTATCGATACCCGTGGCAGCTTCGATCGACAGCGTGAAAGGCGAGAGCGAGTCGTCTCCTTCCACCATCAGCGGGAGCTCCAGTTCCTCGCATCGCTGAGGGGTCATCGCCAGACAGACCAATCCGCGCGCTTGACGCGCCATGAAGGCAATGTGCTCAGCCTCGCAGTGCTCTGCCGCCACCACGACAAAGCCCGTCATGCCCCCCGCACTGTTCTCATTCAGTAGCAGACAGCTATGGCCATGTCGCAGCTCACTGAGCACTTTATCGATGTCGGCATACTCGGTCACAGCGTTATGACTCCGACGGGGACTGATCGTATTGCATCAATCGCTCGAGATAGCGTGCAATGACATCGACTTCCAAATTCACCGGGCTGCCCGTCTGGTAGTCGCTGAAAACGGTCTCTTCCCAGGTTTGCGGGATGATCGTGAGTTCGAAGCTGGCGCCGTCGACCTGATTCACCGTAAGGCTGGTGCCATCGACGCAAATGCTGCCCTTCATGGCGATATAGCGCGCTAGGTTTTCTGGCGCCGCGATCGTCACCCGCCAGAAGCGGGCATCTTCGATAATGCGCTCAACCTGCCCCACCCCGTCGACGTGGCCGCTGACCAGGTGCCCGCCCAGAGCCGTTTGTAGCGTTAGCGACGTTTCCAGATTGACTGCGTCGCCGATGCCTTTGCCACCCAGCGTCGTCAGCGAGAGCGTCTCGGGCGAGACATCAGCCCAAAAGCCATCACCCGGCAGCTCCGTCACGGTGAGGCAAACACCGCTGGTGGCGATACTGTCCCCCAGCGATACGCCCGCAAGCGGCAACTTGCCCGTCTCGATGTGCAGCCGGATATCTTCCTCGCCGGATTCAATCGCGGCGATACGTCCGATAGCTTGAATAATCCCTGTAAACACAGTGACTCCTGAATCAGTTGTTTAGCGAGAGGCTCTTGCGCGCCGCGCTAGCCTTTCGGGGCGGCAATGATACGCAGATCCGCGCCAATGCGGGTCACCTCATTGATCTCAAATTCCGGCGTATCAGCCAGCGCTAGGAAGTTCATTGCCGCCATGGCGCGAGCGTCATCACCCAGCAGCTTGGGCGCCTGATAGATAATGAGCCGATCTACCCAACCGCCGCTCAGCAGCGCACCCGATAGCGTGGGACCTGCCTCAACCATGATTTCATTAAAACTCTGCTCCCCGAGGTGCTTTACCCAGGCACCGATATCGACGCGGCCCTCGGCATCCGCGCCCAGCACGACGACCTGACTTGACTCACCGAGCGCAATGTTCTCAGTGGTAATCACTGTGGTTTCGCCTCCTGCCAAAATCCGCGCGTCAGCAGGCGTGCGGCCCTTCGAATCGAGCACCATACGCGCCGGGGGGTGCGCCAAGGCCCGCTCTTTATCCTCGCCATCGAGTGGCAACTCTTCTGCTCGCAAGGTCAGTCGGCAATCATCCGCCAGCACGGTACCCATACCGGTCACTATCAGATCAGCTTCTGCGCGAAGCCGCTGCACATCCGCTCGCGCGTCCTCTCCTGTAATCCACTGACTTTCCCCTGAAGCCATGGCGGTCCGCCCGTCCAACGACATCGCGATCTTCAACGTGATGCGCCCATACCCGCGGCGCATGCGCAGCAGAAAACCGGCGAGATCTGCCTCGACCTGATCTGCGCCTTCTCCAAGATCGACCTCGATGCCTGCAGCGCGCAGCGCAGCGATTCCGCGGCCAGCAACCTGTGGGTTAGGGTCCTCAACAGCCACCACCACCCGACTGACGCCGGCATCGATCAATGCACTGGCGCAGGGCCCTGTCTGACCATCATGACTGCAGGGTTCTAAAGTGACGTAAGCAGTCACATGGGTTGCGTCACCGGCATCGCTGAGTGCCATGACTTCCGCGTGCGCCTGCCCCGCCGGCTGCGTGAAACCCGCGCCGATCTCTTCGTCGCCTCGCACCAAGACGCAACCTACAGGGGGATTGGGGGCTGACCAGTAACGTGCGCGACGGCCCAGCTCGATCGCGCGCTGCATCCAGCGGCGATCCTGAGCGTCGTTCACGGTGAATCGCCTTCGGCCGGCTCGGCCTCCAGAGATTCAATCGCATCCCTGAATTCAGCGAGATCCTGAAAGCTCCGATAAACGGACGCGAAGCGTACATAGGCAACATGATCCAGCGCCTTAAGCGACTCCATCACACGCTCACCCACTTGCAGCGACTTGATCTCCCGCTCCCCGGTGGCCCGCAAGCGATGTTTGATCTGTTGCAGCTCAGCTTCAATGCTCTCGACGGAGACGGGGCGCTTTTCCAGCGCACGCAGCAGGCCTGACCGCAACTTGTCCTCATCAAAGGGTTCACGGCTACCGTCTTGCTTGATAATGCGCGGCAGCACCAGCTCCGCCGCTTCGTAGGTCGTAAAGCGCTCGGTGCAGCTCAGGCACTCCCTGCGTCTTCGCACCTGAGCGCCCTCCGCCACCAAACGCGAGTCGATGACCTTGGTTTCATCGGTGCTGCAGAAAGGGCAGTGCATGGCGTCAGGGGCGTCGCGAAGACGCCCAGCTCCTCAGTGCCCGTAAACCGGCATCTTGGCGCAGAGCGCCTTCACCTGCTCGCGGACCGCCGGGATCACTTGGTCTGATGTCCCCGCTTCCAAGGAGGCCAGTACGTCGCAGATCCAGCCGGTCAACAGTTCAGTTTCTTCCACGCCAAACCCGCGGGTCGTGATGGCGGGCGTGCCCAATCTCAAACCCGAAGTGACGAAGGGCGAACGCGGATCATTCGGCACGGCATTTTTATTCACCGTGATATACGCTTCACCCAGTGCCGCATCCGCGTCCTTCCCGGTGTACTCCTTGCCAATCAAGTCCAGCAGCATCAAGTGGTTATCAGTGCCGCCCGATACAATCTTGTGGCCCCGCGCCACGAACGTTGCGGCCATGGCCTGCGCGTTGCGGATCACCTGCTTCTGGTAGTCGACAAAGTCTGGTGCCATTGCCTCTTTGAAGGCGACCGCCTTGGCAGCAATCACATGCATGAGTGGCCCGCCCTGCGCGCCGGGGAAAATCGCCGAGTTAAATTGCTTCTCAAGCGCCTCGTTGGCCCGAGCCAGAATCAGCCCTGATCTTGGACCCCTAAGTGTTTTGTGGGTCGTCGTTGTCACCACATCGGCGTGGGGAATCGGGCTGGGGTACACACCCGCTGCCACCAACCCCGCCACATGGGCCATATCAACCAACAAATAGGCGCCCACCTCGTCGGCGATCTCGCGGAATTTTGACCAGTCGAGAATCCGGCTGTAAGCCGAAAAACCGCCGATAATAAGTTTGGGCTTGTGTGTAATGGCCAGCTCGCGCACTGCGTCATAGTCGATCAGGCCCGTGTCGTTATCGATCCCGTACTGCACCGCGTTGTAAATCTTGCCCGAAAAATTCACCGACGCACCGTGGGTCAGGTGACCACCGTCTGCAAGGCTCATGCCCAGTACAGTATCGCCGGGCTTGAGGAGCGCCTGGAAGACGGCGATGTTGGCACTCGAGCCTGAGTGGGGCTGCACGTTGGCAAAATCGGCACCAAACAGTGCCTTGGCACGCTCAATCGCGAGGGTTTCCGCCTGATCAACGAATTCGCAACCCCCGTAGTAGCGCTTTCCGGGGTATCCCTCAGCGTATTTATTGGTCAACACCGAGCCCTGAGCCTCCAAAACGCGAGGGCTGCAGTAGTTCTCCGAGGCAATGAGCTCTACGTGCTCCTCCTGACGAACCGTTTCAGCGCTCATGGCGGACCACAGTTCTGCATCAAAGGCTTCGATGGTCTGGGTATCGTGGTCGAGGTACTGCGACAAATGGGTGGCAGCTTGATTCATAGCGGCTTCCTGCGGCTGGGAACGGATCAACCGTTCTGTGATTTTCGGTAAGGGGAAGAATGGTAGCGGAACACGGCCCCGGCGTCAGGGTTTTGTCATTGTGACACTACAAAGTGTCATGACTTTACGTTTACGATATTCCGATTGGATTAGGGAGAAACACATTGCGAATCAGTATCTTCGGCAGCGGCTACGTGGGACTGGTGCAGGCGGCAGTGTTCTCCGAGGTCGGGCACACGGTCACCTGTATGGATATCGACCCCGCCCGCATCGAACGCATTCAGGGGGGTGACCTACCCTTTTACGAACCTGGCCTGAACGATCTCGTACAGGCGGGCATCGCGCAAAATACGCTTCGTTTTACCGACGACACTTCGGAAGCCGTTGAGGCCAGCGATTATTTGTTTATTTGTGTCGGCACGCCGTCGGCAGCCGATGGTAGCGCTGATTTACAGTATGTAATGTCGGTTGCCGAGGGCATCGCAGCGTACATGACCCAACGCAAGGTCGTAGTCAACAAATCTACCGTCCCGGTGGGCACGGCAGACAAGGTGGCCGAGTGTATGGCGTCAGGACTAGCGGCCCGTGGGGCAGATATATCTTTTGAGGTGTGTTCTAACCCGGAGTTTCTTAAGGAAGGCTCTGCGGTCGCCGATGCGCTGAAACCCGACCGGATCATTATCGGTGCCCGCTCAGAAGCCACCGTGGCCGAGTTCCGTCGCATGTACGAGTCGTTCAACCGCAACCACGACAAAATGATGTTCATGGACCCCCGCAGTGCCGAGCTCACCAAGTACGCTGCCAATGCCATGCTGGCCACGAAAATCAGCTTCATCAACGAAATCGCGAATATCGCAGAGGCGGTGGGCGCTGACGTCGAGCTGGTGCGCCAAGGCATGGGCTCTGACCCCAGAATTGGCTATCAATTTATCTACCCCGGCGCGGGTTATGGCGGCTCTTGCTTCCCCAAGGATGTCCAGGCGCTCGATTACCTCGCCAAGCAGAGCGGCACGCCTGCTCAAATCTTGCCTGCAGTACACAAGACCAACGAGCGGCAGA
>JAHEJH010000307.1 GCA_024638905.1 Luminiphilus sp. | reverse complement strand
CGCAATACGGTGGTGTTGTGGACGCTTTTGGGTGCGATGTTGTTTCAGGTGTTGGTCTGGGTGCCGACCACGTTTGGTCAGATCCTGTTTGTGTACGCGCTGATGAGCATGTTTTTTTATGGCTCGGCGGCGGTGAAGTTTGCTTATCTCGCCGAGGTATTTCCCACGCGCATCCGCGCCCTCGCCATGGCCTGCTGTGGTTCGTTGGCCGTGACGATGGGCTCGGCGGCCGGGCCCTACACCGTGTCATTGGCCATTGAGTCCTGGGGCTGGCATCTGGGGTACGCGACGCTAGTGGGCGTGCCGCTCGCGCTGGCAGGGCTTTTATATTTGACCCTCGACTCTCTGCCGTCAGGGCTGGAGGTCGAGGACATCGCCAACCGAATAGGAAAGGAGGCCCAGCCAAATCATGGTTAAGGGATATCGCGTTGCAGCATTTGGTGGGCCAGAGGTGATGGTCTGGGAATCACTTGACCTGGGGGACCTCGCTCCCGGGAACGTCAGGGTTCGCGTGGGTGCAAGCGGCATCAACTTTGCCGAGACGCGGATGCGCGCCGGCGACTACAGCGGTCAGGAGCTGCCATTTGTGATGGGCATGGAGGTCGCGGGGACCATTGAGTCGGTCGGCGCGGGCGTCACCGGGTTTAGCGAGGGTGATCGGGTCTTTGGCCGCGTGCGCGGGGCCCACGCGGAAGTTGTGGACTGTGACCCCGATCACCTCATGCTGCTGCCGGATAACCTGAGTTTCGCTCAGGGTGCAGCGATACCAGTGGGTTGGCTGACGGCATGGCATGCCCTTTATACCGTGGGGCGCATGAAGGCCGGGGACCGCATTCTGGTCGAGGCGGTGGGCGGCAGTGTCGGTAGCGCCGCACTGGCGCTGGCGAAGCAAGCCGGATGCTGGGCCTTGGGCACGGCGAGCCGCGATGACAAACTGGCGCACGCCTCGTCGTTGGGCTGCGACGCGGTGGTCAATTACACCCGCGATTCGGTCTCAGAGCAGGTGGCTGCGTTGACTGATGGTCAGGGGATGGACATTGGCCTCATGACCATTGGTGATGCGACGGCCGATGAGCTGATCGATTCCATGGGGATGGACGGCCGGGTGGTGATGTTTGGCAGCACGGGTGGACGTGATATCACCTTCAACCTGCGGATCGGCATTTTGAATATTCAGCTCTTGTCGATGAGTATCTCGACCAGCCCGGCATTTATTACCCAGACCATGCCGGATTTCCGGGCGCAAGCGTTGCCGCTGTTTGCCAGCGGCGAGCTGGTACCTGTTGTCGACACGATAATGCCCATGTCTGAGTTGGTACGTGCGCATGAGATGGTGGACGAGCGCACGCACTTCGGAAAAATCATATTGGTGAACGACGAGTGACCATCAATCGACGGGTGTGGGATACGCCGGGTGTGAGGAGCGGGTAAAGCACAACAGTCATAAAGATAAAAAAGAGAGCGAGACAATGAGATTACTAATACAAGGGTGGCGCGAGCGGGCGCAGCGGTATCGCGTATCTCTCAGCGCCTTATTGAGCGTGCTAATAAGCGCCACGTTGATCAGCGGGAGTCAGGCGGTCACCGCCGAGCCAATCACGGATAAACCCTGGCGCGAGGCGGTGCTCAGCGTCACAGATCCCGATGTGACCGCCCGCTTTTTCAAGGAGATCGGCGGTTATGAGGAGCTGGGGCGCGGTAGCGTTTCGGCCTCCTCGATTGCGGCTTGGGGCTTAGACCCCGAAGCCACCGGCGATTACCTTTTACTTCGCGCGCCCATGGGCGGTGACTTTGGTTACATAAGGCTGGTGAGTTTTGAGAATGCCGGTAGGCGCGTGCCGATGCGCCCGGGCGCCAGAGCGTGGGATACGGGCTGTTATTTCAGCATGATGATTCGCGTCAAAGACATGCAGTCGATCTACGATGACGCGATTCGGCTTGGTTGGTGGACTGAAACGCCGATCACGGCACTCAACTTCGGCACATCGGATCTGCGCGTGGTGATCTATCGCGGGCCCGACGGAGTGCAGGTGCAAACCTATGATCGACTCAGCCCGCCGCTACCTGAGGCCATTCCCGACTTCGAGCGCATGACAGCGCCCTTTAACATGATGCAAATGGTGGCTGATCGCGACGTCGCCTATGACTTTTTTACCCAAACCTTGGGGTTCGACACTTTTTATAAGGGCAAACCCTACACCGCAAAAACGCCCACGCCGACACCGATTGGCATTCCACTGAGCCTGACCACCTCCGTTCCTTACCGCGCGGGCATTGTGTATCCGGTCGCCGGCGAGTTTGGTCGGATGGAGATGATCGAGGTGATGGGGATACAGGGCTTTGACTATTCTCACCAGTGCGAGGCGCCCAATCTGGGCATTCTCGCCGTGCGTTATCCGGTGGAGAGTATCGACGCCGCGAAGGCGCTGATTGAGGGGCGCGGCGGCAGCCTCTGGCGAGATACCAGCACGGTTCAGTTGGGCGAAATCGGGGAGGTCGAGCTGTTTTCGGTGAAGACACCGGATGGGTCGATCATGCAGTTTTTTGAACAGTGAGCGGGCGGGAATCTTGATGTGCCCTCAACAGCGAGTGCGGGCGGTGACTCGCCACGGCG
>JAHEJH010000045.1 GCA_024638905.1 Luminiphilus sp. | reverse complement strand
CATGGAGAACAGAGGTGATGTCCTGTGCGCGCCAATCTGAGAACAGGCCCTTCATGTAGCGCGCACTCTCGGCAGCGCCCTCCACGAAGACGGACTCATAGCCAATCGCCTGTTGCTGCGAGTGAATGGCTGCCACATCCTCACGCATGGACTCACAGCTGATCTGCATGTAGCCCACGGGGTGATAGCTGTAGGTCTCGGGGTCGCTCTCCCAAATGTTCACCGAGTGGGCCATCAGCTCACGCATGGCGGGCTGAAAATAGTTGTTGCGAATCACCCCGCAGGCAATACCAGTCGCCCCGGAGCAGATCCCTGACTTATCGAGAATGATGATGTCGCGGCCGTCGCCTTTGCCGGCCGCTTTAAGCTGCAGTGCCAGATGATAGGCCGTGCTCAGTCCGTGAATTCCGGCACCAATAATGACGTAGGGGCTATGCGTTGGAATGGCCATCAGGTGATCTCGCCGACGTAGTCAAATGGCTCGATCAGCACCGGCATGTCATCAGTGCACTCACGTCCATAAGCGGCCAGCAGGCCGTTCCAATATTGGCGATGTAAGGGAATCCAGACTTCTGGATCCTGAACGGGCGGGCCGTCGAGGGAGGACTCTGCGTGCCCAATCTGACCGAAAGTGGTTTCTCTAATTTCGGTGAGCCGGACAATCAAACGGGGCTTGCCGGCGTAATCGCAGAGCACCACCGGGACACCCGGTTCAGGGTAGGGAAAGCCGTTTGCGTCGATCACCCAGGGCAGGCTGAAAGTCGCGACTTTATCGCGGGTTTTGATGTAGTCGAGAATTTGGGTTGTGGTGTCTTCATCTATCCCCAATGAACGGACTTGATAGTCATCGCCAAGCCCGCTGAATTGCTCGCGGGCACGCTGCCAGAATCTGTCGATTTCAGTGGGTTCAGGCAGGGCAGGACCATCGGCAATGAGAATGTGGCGGGGCATAAACCCTCCGAGCGCGTGTCACTTTTATGGCGCTGATGATGCTGTAATTTGTCTTGGCTGCCTAGTCGCCCGGGTGTGGCTAACGGAGTCAAAGGGATTGGCCCGCCCGGCAGGACTCGAACCTGCAACCTACGGCTTAGAAGGCCGTTGCACTATCCAGTTGTGCTACGGGCGGCGCGGGCGAAGTATCCCACCCCAGCAGAGTGGGGCCAAGTGAAATGGTGCGCAGGGCGCCTGTCAGGCAGCGGAGGCACTCACCACGCCGGCGAGCATGGTGCGCACACTCTGATCCAGTAGTGCCTCGGGTTGAATCGAGCGATCAAACAGATCAAGCAGTTGGTTGGCCTCGAGTGTGGCAATGCCGTGCCCCATGGACCAGATCTGGGTGGCGAGGTGCAGGCTGTTCACCGATTCGTGCCCGTTCGTCTTGCAGAACGCGCTCACCAGATCAACTAGCACCATAAAGCCGCCGTGTTCCTCACTCACTTTCTCGCGTCGCTCCGCCATGTCCCCGCGGTCCTCCCACATCAGTGAGAAAAAAGCGCGCTTCTCTCGCGCATAGCTCAGATAGGTGTGTCCCATGGCGAGAATGCTGTCGATCGAGCCGGCGGGGTGCTTCGCAGCGGTATCGGCTGCCACATATCCCAAGCCTAAAATCGCCAGCTCTCGCACTGCACGCAGCAATTCTTCTTTATCTGCAAAGTGCCGGTAGGGTGCGGCGGCGCTGACCCCTGCGCGCGCCGCCGCTTCCGCCATGGAAAAGTCCAATGTGCCATTGCGCTCGATCAGTTCCGCTGCGGCAACAATCAGCGCATTGCGCAGGTCGCCGTGATGATAGTTGCAGCGGGCCTGACTCATGCGGCCTCCCTGAGCGCGATGGGCGGTTCAGCCCTTGCTTGAGGTTTGGGCTTAAGGAAATGGCGCCCGGGATGCATCAACAGGGTATAGAGCGGTGGCACGAGGTAAAACGATACGATCGTCGAGAGCAGCACGCCGCCTGCGATCGCCATCGCGAAAGGCGGCCAAAACTGGCTGCCCTCCAGAATCAAAGGTAAGAAGCCGCCAAATGTGGTCACGGTGGTTGAGACGATGTGTCGACTCGCATCCATCACCACATCGACAATCGCATCGGGATCCCCAAGGCTTGCCTGTTCATTCAATTTGAGCCCGCTGAGAATGATGATCGCCGCATTAATCGAGACGCCCACCGAGCCGATGACACCAATCAACGCCTGAATACCTAATGGGTACTGGAATACCGCCAGTGCCAGCAGGCTGAGACCAAAGGAGCAACCGGTGACACCAAACGCGATGCCGGTCAGTCGCCAGGAGTTAAAGGTCAGCAGGATGGTTGCCAGCATGGCGGCAATGATCGTGCCCAATGGGGCCATCAGATCTGCAACCAGCTCGCCACGCTCCTGGCTGTCGCCACCGAACTCAAGAAAATACCCGCTGGGCAGGGCGATCGGATTGGCCTTTAAATCTGCCGCCAGCATTTTCAAGGCTTCCTCGGGCAATACGCCGCGCTTGAGGAATCCCTGCACGTTATTAAGCCGGTCACCGTTTTTGCGAGCAATGGGGCTCTCATCGGGGATGAGCGCCACACTGCCCAATGCGCTGAGGGGCACAGCGGGTACCAGCGTCTCGTTGCCGAGGCGCTGCACAGGAATGCGGATATTGGCGAGGTCGTCGGTGCTGTCCCATTCCTCGCGCTTCAGGATCGCCCGAACCGGCAGCCGCTCGGTGCCCTCAAGTAACTCGCCGCCGACACGTCCCTTCAAGGCACTTTCAATTCCCCGCGCGACCTCGGCTTTACTGAGCCCGGTGCGCTTTAACGCAGATTCGTCGAGATCAAAGACCACTTTAGGTGGCGCTGGCGCCATCGAGACCCTGGTATGTGTGATATCGGGTAGGGCGGCCATGCGCCGCCGAAATTGCTCCCCAAGTTCCTTTAGGGTTTCTGTGCTGGGACCATACAGCCGCACCTCAAGTGGGGCCTCTACCGGCGGGCCCTGGTCAATACCACGAACCAGGATCTGCGCCTGCGGATACTCCCGATCGATCTCTATTTGCAGGCGTCGGATCAGCGCATCGGTCTGGTTCTCGTCGGTGGTCAAAACCAGCGCCCGGGACCAGCTGGGCACACCTTTTACGTTGGCGCGCAGGTTGTAGTAGAACTCGGGCGGGCTCTCCCCAATCGACCAGTCGACCCGGCGAATCAGGGGCTCGGCGCGCAGCTTTTGATCGACCTGGCCGACCAGTGCCAACGAATCGTCAATCGATGCGCCCTCGGGCAGTTTGACGTCCAGATACATTTGGTCGCGGTCGGTGCCCGGGAAGAATTGCAAGGTCAGTGTGCTGAGGCTAAGAAACCCGGTCATTGGCAGCGCCAGAGCGAGGGCAAAGGCACCCAGCGGGTTACGAATGGACCAATCGAGTGAGCGTCGGAATGCATCCGTCAATTTTTGGTTTTCGGCGCCCGCGCGCCACCACCGACGCTCGAGCGCAAGGCCTGAGGGCAGCCAGCGAGAGGCGAGAACCGGCGTCACGGTCACTGCCAGCACGAAGGACGACACCAGCATCGCAACCACCGCCACGGCAATCGATCCCAGGAAGTCGCCTCCGGCGCCGGGCAGCAACACCATCGGAATGAAAGCCAGGACCGTGGTCAGGGTGGAGGACATCAGCGGAATGCGCATGCGCGTCACCGCACCACGCATCGCCTCGGTTGGCGGCAATCCCGCCAAAAGACGTTTGCGAATCTCATCGGTCATCACAATGGAGCCGTCGACCAGTAGACCCAGCGCTACGACGAGCCCGGTCACTGACATATGCTGAATCGGAATTTTCAGATAGAAGAGGGCGATCATCGACGTCAACGTGCACAGCGGCAGAATCACGGCGACCACGAGCGCTGCGCGCCAGCCTAACGTGACTAGCAGTACCATGAGCACCAGAGCAATACCCATAAACAAATTTTTGCCCACGCTCAGCAGACGGTCTTTGGTGTAGCCCGCCTGATCAAAACTGGTCTCAATGCTCACGCCATTGGGCGCAGCGGCGCGATAGGACTCGAGGAACGCGTCGAATGTGGCACCATAGCGGTCCACCTGGTAGCCCGGTTGCATCTCGGCCGCAATGAGTACCGATCGCTGACCGTTGGAGAGTGACACGCTCTCGAAGGGCGTAACCTCGGTCTTACGCACCTCCGCGAGATCTGAAATGCGGATCGCACGTCCATCGGGCAGGCCGCGTACGATCACATTACGCACTGATTCGAGATCAGTGAATTCTCCGGTCAGCTCTACCGTTAAGGCGGCGCCTGCACCGGTTAGCTGGCCGGCAGGTGCCCTTGCATCGGCCTCGGCGAGCGCTGCGGAGACCTCGCCGATCGAAATGCCCAGCATCGACAACCGCGTCTCGTCGAGTTCAACGCGCACCTCTTCGTGGGGCAGGCCATATAACTTGACCCGCCTTGTCATCGGCACGTTGCGGACAGCGTCGGCAAAGAGCAGTGACTGCCGCCGCAGTTGAGCCGGCGACAGCTCACGGCCGTCAGCACCGCTGATGGCGATAATTTTGACGAACTCAGTCCAGATTTCATCATCGAAGTCTGGCGGTGAGGTGCCGGGAGGGAACGTCATCGCCACCCGGTCAACGACGTCCCGCAGCTCGGCCATGATCTGTTTGAGTCGGGCCGGGGGTGCTTTGTAGTCGACCTCTACGAAAATCAGTGACACACCGGACGCGGAGGTGCCATCAACCTCCATGACATCGGGCTCTTCGCGGAGGGCATCGACCATGGGTTTGGTAATCAGCGCTTCGACTCTGGCAGGACTCGCGCCAGGGAAGAAAATCTGTATTTTGGCAAACCACGGGGTGATGGCCGGGTCTTCCTTGCGCGCCATACCGCTCATGCTGGTATAGCCCACCACCAAAATGGTCAGAATTACCAGCGCCAGATAGCGCGTATTGGCGTGGAGGAGTTTAGCGATCATGAGCCTGGTGCCGCTGCAGGGTTGGGCATGGCGTCATTAAATACGGGCTCGACCAGGTCGCCGGGGCTGATGCGTTGCAAGCCCGAAGCCACCACGGCTGCCTCGTTTGCGAGGGTGCCGCGCACAAAGACCTCGTTGCCGCGGGTGTAAAGAATTTCGACACTCTCACGCTGTGCTCGCTGCTTGCCCTCAGCGTCTGGTGTGATCGTGAGGACGTCCCAGAGACCCCGGGGGGCCTCCAGCAGTGCCGAGATAGGCAGCCAGCCGCCGGCGGAGTCGACGGTTTCGGCAATCTGCAGCACTGCTGATTCGCCTACTGCCACTGCGGTACTCGCGGGGAGATCAAAGACAGCGCCGACGGTAAGCGTCGTGGCATCGAGATCATCCCGGATGGAGC
Organism: Luminiphilus sp.; assembly: GCA_024638905.1. GTDB lineage: Bacteria > Pseudomonadota > Gammaproteobacteria > Pseudomonadales > Halieaceae > Luminiphilus. Next base: position 7,683 of record JAHEJH010000045.1, on the reverse strand, counting down.
GCAGTTCGGCGGTGACCCGCTCTCCCTTCAATGCCAGTGTGTAGGCATTTCCGGCCACCAGCCGCCGTGCCACATCAGCGGGGACGCCCACGTGTGCCTCTCGGCCCGTGGCGGTCACCAATCGGAGTACCGGCGTGCCGGGTGCGACGACCCCACCGGTTTGCACCAGCCGCTCGGCCACCACGGCCTCGAAGGGCGCGCGCAAGGTGCTCTTTTCCAACTCCAGTTGCGCCGACTGACGCTGCGCGGCGGCGGTGCTCTCTGCCGCGGCCAGGGCCTGTGCCGAGAATCGTGCGTCGTCGTAATCCTGTTCGGAAGCAGACCCGTCCTCTACCAACTGCGCGATCCGCTCGGCTCGCGCTTCCGCTTGAGCCCGCTCGGCTGATACGCGGCTATAGCTGGCGGCGGCGGCATCCAGGCGCGCCTGCCTGCGGTCCGTACCTAATTGGGCCAGCACGTCGCCCGGGGACACGCGCATGCCCTCAGTGGCAGGCAGGTCGGTCAATACGCCCGCTACCTCAAAACCCACGACGCTGTCTGACCCGGCCTTGATCATGCCGAGGTAGTTGGCGTTGCGGGTAAACATTGGCTGCTGTTTAAAGACAGTGGCTGCCACCGGCATAGGTATGCGCTCGACCGAGGTAGTGGTCACCTTGTTGGCCTTGATCAGCGCAGTACCGCCGACGCTCAGGCCTATGGCCAAAGCCACTGCCCACAGGGATTTAATGAGGTTTGGGTTCAAAGGATCGGTCTCGGCATGTCACAACGGGAGCTGTTACGGCGCATAATGTTAATTGGATTCACATTAAATGTAAATCCGATTAACATTTGGGCTAAAGAACAGCTTTTGGCCGGTCAGCTTGCGTGTCTGCAGGGTTTTCGCGACACTAGCGGGCCCCGTCCTAGGGCGGGTTCTGTGGTGACTCGGATGGTCCCCTCGCAGCGATAAGTGATGAACCCCGCCAGGCCCGGAAGGGAGCAACGGTAGTTACTGATTCGGGTGCCGGGGTGCGGCTGTCCGAGTCGCCTCCTTTAATCGCGGATGGTCTGGCATGTCTCATCAGGTTCTCGCCCGAAAATGGCGACCCGGCAACTTCACCGAGATGGTCGGGCAGCAGCATGTGCTGCAAGCGCTGGTGAACGCGCTGGAATCCGGCCGACTCCATCATGCTTACTTGTTTACAGGCACGCGCGGCGTGGGCAAGACCACCGTTGCGCGTATTCTCGCCAAGTGTCTCAACTGTGACACTGGCGTCACTGCGACGCCCTGCGGTGAGTGTGGGGCCTGCGCGGAGATTGCCGAAGGTCGATCGGTTGACCTGATTGAAGTCGATGCCGCGTCCAAGACAAAGGTCGAGGACACCCGTGAGTTGCTGGAGAACGTGCAGTACACGCCGACCCATGCGCGCTACAAAATCTATTTGATCGACGAGGTGCACATGCTGTCTAACCACAGCTTTAACGCCTTGTTGAAAACCCTCGAGGAGCCGCCACCCCACGCGATGTTCCTGCTGGCGACCACCGATCCTCAGAAACTACCGGCAACGGTCCTCTCCCGGTGTCTGCAATTCAACCTTAAGAACATGCAGCCCGAGCAAATCGTGATGCACCTGGAGCACATCCTGGGGGCGGAGTCTGTGAGCGCAGACGCTGAGGCGCTGGCGTTGATCGCCCGCGCTGCTGAGGGATCCATGCGCGACGCACTGAGCCTGACTGATCAGGCTATCGCGTACGGTGAAGGCAAACTGGTCGGCGCCGAGGTGTCAGAGATGCTGGGTACCGTGGACCGAGGCAAGGTGCTGGATCTGGTGGCAGCCATCCTCGACGAAGATCCCGCCGCGGTGTTGTCACTGGTGTCGCAGATAGCCGAGCACGCGCCTGATTTTGTCTCAACGCTGGACGAACTGAGCAACATCCTGCATCAAATGACGATTGCCCAGACGGTTCCCGATGCGTTGGACACCAGTTGGCCGGACCAAGCCCGCATTGTTGAGCTCGCCGCACGGGCCACGATTGATGACACCCAGCTGTTTTGGCAGATGGCCGTCGGTGGGCGAAGAGAGGTACATCTCGCCTCATCAGCCCGGGCCGGGCTTGAGATGATTCTGCTGCGGATGATTGCCTTCCGGCCCGCAGCGGTTTTTCAGCCGCAAGCCGCGGCGGGAGACTCCCCCGCAAAAAAGCCTGAACCACCGGTAGCGCCGGTGGCTCTCGATGTGACGCCGGAAGCAACCCCTATCCCCAAAATCCAGAGCTCGGTTGATAGGGCCTTTGCCCCGTCGTCATCAACACAACCGCCGTCGACACTCAATGGACGCGCGGCGCCGGGGTCTTCAGAGATCTCACCAGCGAGGACACCCGAGGCCGCGTCATCTGATGACGTGACGAATCAGGCCGCGCAGCCAAAAGAAGCCAATGCCAGTCTGTTCGCCCAAGAGGTAGCGTCTGCAGGGGATAGTGCTGCGCCCAAAGATCTCTCTCGTGAGCCGTCAGCCCGTCAGCCGCGGGAGGCGCCTTCGAAAAATACCGCGGCGAATGGTGCGGCCGCCGCGCCTCAACCGGCTACCTCGCAGGCATCCGCACAGATGGGGCAGGCGCAAGAAGCCGACGAGACGCACTCAGGGCGAGTGAGCCTGACGGATCTCAATAGGGAAAGCTGGCCCGAGCTGTTTGACGCGTTTCAGTTCGGCGGCATCCTTCATAACATCGCTTTGAATCTTGAGTTGAGTGAGGTGGTGGGGGAGAGCTTAAGGTTCAACCTAGCTGAGCGTGATGCAACCCTGCTCAACGAGCGTCACCCGGCTCAGCTAGCGCAGGCGCTCAAGCGGCATCTAGGCCATGACGTCGGCGCCGAGATCACGGTGGCTGACCATAGCGGTCACACGCCTGCCAATTACCGAGCGGCATTGGCAGCCGCCCGTCTTGCCGCCGCCGAGCAAGCTATCTCTAGCGATGATGCGCTGCACGCTTTAATGAAGGCCTTCGATGGCCAGATTATTCCCGGGAGTATCCGGCCCAACGTGGCCGACGGTGAGCCCGAGAGCCACGGTGCCGATAGCGAGAGTCGTGCGTGAGTGACTGTGTCATCAGTTTGCTCCCGCTTGACATTTGGAAGATAAATTACTGATTAATATGAAATTAAGTCCATCTATTGAAGCGTTGATTGAAGGCCTGCGGCACCTGCCCGGAGTGGGGCCTAAGTCAGCCCAGCGCATGACCCTGCACCTGCTGGAAAGGGATCGTGAAGGGGCCCAACAGATCGCGGAAGCCATCGAGGTGGCCCTGTCCAAAGTGAAGAACTGCAGTCGCTGCCGCAATTTTACCGAGCTGGAGATCTGCGAGATCTGCTCCGATCTTAAACGAGACCCGACGACGCTGTGTGTCGTGGAGGCGCCCGCTGATGTCATGGCGATTGAGCAGAGCGGCAGTTTTCGGGGGCACTATTACGTGCTGATGGGGCATCTGTCGCCTATTGATGGTATTGGACCCGAGCAATTGGGCCTTGAGGCGCTGTGTCAGCGATTTGCTGATGGCGAGATCAAAGAGGTGATTTTGGCCACCAATCCCACAGTGGAGGGCGAAGCCACGGCGTATTACATCAGCGAGCGGGCCCGGGCCGCCACCGTCACGGTGTCACGCATTGCTCACGGCGTCCCGCTGGGCGGCGAGTTGGAATACACCGACGCTAACACGCTGGCCCACGCGCTCAGCGGCAGAACGGTGGTGCGCGAGTGAGCTGGACACTGATCGAGAGCAGCGAAGCATTGGACTCGCTGTTGTCAGACAATCGACATCACTCACTGGCGGCAATCGATACCGAATTTCGCCGTCGTGATACGTTTTTTCCACAGGTCGCCTTGCTGCAGGTGTGTTGGGGTGATGAGCCCTATCTGATAGATCCGCTGCAACTTGATGATGTCAGCGCGCTGCGGGCGTTTCTGACTGATCCTTCCCAGACGAAGTTGATTCACAGTGCAAGTGAAGATCTGGAGGTGTTTTCCCATTGGCTCGGCGTACTGCCTGCACCGCTGTTCGATACACAGCGAGCAGCTGCCCTGCTGGGGTTGGGTGCGGGGCAAAGCTATCGCGCGTTGGTGGCACACTTTTTTGATATCGAGCTCCCGAAAGATGAAACCCAATCAGACTGGTTACAGAGACCGCTGAGCAATGCGCAGGCGCAGTATGCTGCGCAGGACGTGAGCTATCTGCACCCAATGGGTGTGCAACTGCAAAACCGAGCGATGGAGCTCAATCGCCTGGACTGGATATTGGAAGAGGGCGCGCGGCTGCGCCCCGGCGGCAAACCGCCTATCGCCAAATTCAAAACTGCCTATCGGCTGCCGCCCGAGCAACAGCGGGTATTGGCTGAGGTGGTCGAGTGGCGCGAGGGTGAGGCGCGTCATCGTGATCGTCCCCGCAGCTGGATATTGAACGACAAAATTGTCATGGGGGTCGCGCGGTCGGTGCCCCGGTCCGTCAGGGCACTGGCGGCAGTAGAAGATATGCCACAGGGGTTGGTGCGACGAGCTGGGGATGAGCTGGTCGCGCGTATTGTGGGCGCGGCGGATGCCGACACAGATCAACCACCCGCCCTTATCCTGAAACCGTTGGCCAGTGAACAGCGCGGATTGGTGTCCATGCTATCTGAGAGCCTGAAGCAGATTGCCGAGAGCATGGATGTTCCAGCCGAAGTGCTGATGCCCAAGGCGGACCTTGAGCACCTGATTCGCGAGCAGATGGATCCATCCTTAGCTGCACCCGACAATTGGTCTGGCTGGCGAGCAGAGACTGTGGTGACGCCGTTGCGCGAGCGTCTTAAGGAGAGGGCGGCGTCATGACGTTACCCGCTAGCATGGATGTGGCGGTTTTTAAGACCGCGCGGAGGCCGGACACGTTTCTGTTTCTCCCTGAGGGGCTGCCCCCCAATGAGTGGCCCGATGGTCTGGAGGAAGTCTTTAGGCCGGCTGAAAAAGTACTCTCGCTGACTTTGACAGCGGAGCAGCCGCTCGCCGCGCAAAGCGCGATGCGCGTGATGGAAGAGATCGCCGCTAAAGGCTATTTTCTGCAACTGCCGCCCCAAACCCCTCTGTCTTCTGATGACATGGAGCCCGCGCCATGCTGACCATTCAGTCCTACCTGACCGCCATGCTGATCTATTGGGTGGCGGCGATGATCGGCGTTGTCCTGATGCGCAGACTGTGGTTCGCCACGCCGCTCAACTCCCTTGGTGGTGTGACATTGGGGCTGATAGCTGGCGTTCTGCTGGCCCCAGCGTTTCCGGGCCCAGAGGTCCAATCGATGGCGCCGGCACTCATCGTTGTGGTGTTCAACACCTTGTTTGGCGAGGGCTTCGAGTCTGCATTCAGCGGTGCGCTGTGGCTGCTGGGAGGTGCGCTGTCGGGTGCAGTCGCTGGCTTTTTCTGGGCACGGAGACAGGCGCGTCGCACCAGCCTGTGAGTGGTTTGTCAGGCGGACTTCGGTTAGTCTGCTCGGCCTCATGAATTCGGACACAAGAGCGGTGAGTTATGAAGTTTGAAGGTACAGAGCGGTACGTCGCGACGGACGATCTGCGGATGGCGGTTGACGCCTCGGTAGCGCTTCAGCGGCCCCTGCTGATCAAGGGTGAGCCTGGTACGGGAAAAACCATGCTGGCGGAGGAGGTAGCCGCGGGTCTCGGCAAAGAGCTGATCCAGTGGCACATCAAATCTACCACTAAGGCACAGCAGGGCTTGTACGAGTACGACGCTGTTTCGCGGCTGAGAGACTCGCAGCTGGGGGACGGCAAGGTTGAGGACATCGGCCAGTACATCAAGCGCGGCAAGCTCTGGGAAGCCTTTACCGCCGATGAGCAGGTTGTGTTGCTGATCGACGAGGTCGACAAGGCTGACATCGAGTTCCCTAATGATCTTCTCGTCGAGCTGGACCGCATGGAGTTCTTTGTTTACGAAACCGGTGAGACGATCAAGGCAAAGCACCGGCCGATCATCATTATCACGTCGAACAACGAGAAAGAGCTGCCCGACGCGTTCCTGCGTCGCTGCTTCTTCCACTTCATCAATTTCCCCGACAAGGAGACGATGAAGGAGATCATTGCGGTGCACTACCCGAAGATCAAAAAGAGTCTGGTGCAGGAAGCGCTGGAGGTGTTTTTCGAGTTGCGTGAGATACCCGGGCTCAAGAAAAAGCCCTCGACGTCGGAGCTAATCGATTGGTTGAAGCTCCTGATGGCGGATGAAATCCCCGATGAGATTCTCAAAAACCGTGATCAGACCAAAGCGATACCGCCACTGTACGGGGCGCTGTTGAAAAACGAGCAGGATGTGCAGTTGCTGGAGCGGCTAGCGTTTATGCATCGGCGCGAGGCCCGCTAGCTCAGTGCTGGTTAATTTTTTTCATGTGCTGAAAGACACCGGGGTGCCTGTGACGCCCCGGGAGTTGCTCGATCTGCTTGAGGCGATGGAGCAGCGTTTGGCGTTTGGCGACATGGATGATTTTTATTCGCTATCGCGAGCGATTTTGGTCAAGGACGAAAAGTATTACGACCGCTTTGACCGCGCTTTTGGGCTGCATTTCCAGGACCTGGAGGCCCTCGACGACGTCATTGAGGCGATGATTCCGGACGACTGGCTTCGCTCGGAGTTCATGAAGCAGCTCTCCGAAGAGGACAAGGCCAAGATAGAGAGCCTGGGTGGCCTGGAAGAATTGATCGAGCAGTTCAAGGAACGTCTGGAAGAGCAAAAAAAGCGCCACTCGGGTGGTAATAAATGGATTGGCACCGAGGGCACCTCACCCTTTGGTAACGATGGCTATCACCCTGAAGGCATTCGCGTCGGCGGTGAGAGCAAAAACAAGCGCGCCGTGAAAGTATGGGATCGCCGCGACTTCAAGAATCTCGACGATGGCGTTGAGCTAGGTACCCGCAACATCAAAATTGCGATGCGTCGGCTCCGTAAATTTGCGCGCACCGGCGCGACCGAAGAGCTGGATCTGGACGACACCATCAAGTCCACCGCGAGGAACGCGGGCTTGCTGGACATCAAGATGGTGCCCGAGCGTCACAATGCAGTGAAAGTGCTGTTGTTCCTCGACGTCGGTGGGTCAATGGACCCGCACGTTAAAGTCTGCGAAGAGTTGTTCTCTGCGGCGCGGACAGAGTTCAAGCACCTTGAGTACTTTTACTTCCATAACTTTCTCTACGAGAGCGTGTGGAAAAATAATATTCGACGTTTTAACGAGCGCACGGCCACGCTGGATCTGATGCACAAGTACGCCCACGACTATAAGGTGGTCTTCGTGGGTGACGCTTCCATGTCGCCTTATGAAATCATGCAGCCCGGCGGCTCGGTGGAGCACTGGAATGAAGAGTCGGGTGAGCTCTGGATGCGCAGGCTCAGAGAAACCTACGAGAAGTGCATCTGGATTAACCCGGTCCCCGAAGATGAATGGGAGTACACCCAGTCGATTGCCATTACTCGGCAACTCATGGACGGCAAGATGTACCCGTTGACATTGCGCGGCCTCGAAGACGGCATGTCTTTCTTGTCCAAATAGCGTTTAGCCCCCGATGGCAGGGCCTTGCCACGAAACCCCCTGAGCGCAGCCAAAACATTGTTCAGCAGTGCTTCCCGCCCTTGTTTCTGCGCCGTCCACACCACGTCGTTAACCCGCCCCAAACAGCCCTGA
>JAHEJH010000304.1 GCA_024638905.1 Luminiphilus sp. | reverse complement strand
ACCCGAGCGCCAAACCGCCGAGCAACGCCAGCCAACTCTCCGGGTTACCACCCAGCACTGCCTCACGAACCGCCGTGGTACCGAAGATCAAAACCGGCACATTGAGCGGAATAATCAGCAAAGACAGCAGCAGGCCGCCGCGACGAATGCTGACCGTCAGCGCACTACCCAGCGCGCCAATGAGCGTCAGACAGACTGTTCCCAGCAAGAGACTTACCGACAGAGTGAGCAAGCCCTCGCCTGGTAATCCCAACATCACGCCAAAGAGCGGCGACAGCAACGCCAACAAAAACCCGGTCGCCAGCCAGTGCGCAGAGATTTCGGCGAGCGCAGTGATCGCTAGCGGATAGGGTGCCAATGCCAATTGCTCCAAACTGCCATCCTCAAAATCAGATGCAAATAGCTTGGCGCTGACCATTAGGCTAGCCAACAAGGCCACCACCCAGAGGATTCCGGGCGAGAGCGCCGCTAACCTGGTCGGGTCCGGCCCCAGCCCCAGCGGGAACAGCGTAATGACCATGAAGAAGAACAACAGTGGATTGGCGACATCTGCAGGACTCGTCACGATGCTTCGACCGTGGCGCAGAAATTGCCTCAGGAAAACGACCCTGAGAGACAGCAACGGCTGATCAGACGGCATACCGACCCAAATCCAGATCTTGCTGCAGTGGCCCGAACCGGCTCGGCTGATGGCTGGTAAACACCGTCGCACCGCCCGCATTCACATGTCTGCGAACGCACGCCTCGAGCCACTCACATCCGGCCACGTCGAGCGCCGTAAAGGGCTCATCCAATAACCACAGCGGCGCGTCACTCAGCAGCAGTCTCGCCAGCGCCACGCGCCGCTGCTGCCCCGCCGACAAGGATCCAACCGGTCGATATTCGTAACCTGCCAGATTCACTGCAGCCAAAGCCTCGCAAATCTGACTTACTGAAGCGGTGACATCGCTGGCCGGGTGCCACCGGAGATTGTCCACTGGGCTGAGACTCGATTTGAGTGCGGAGGCATGCCCCAAATAGAGAAAGGCACCGGCATGGCGGATCTCGCCGGTCACGCCCAACCTGGCCACCCCCGCTAATCCCCGCAGAAGGCTGGTCTTGCCCACACCATTCGCGCCCACCAGCTGCCAGATTTCACCTCCAGAGACGCTGAGGTCAACGTCACTCAGCAGCCTGCGGTCTCCCCGCTCAATCGCAACCTGAGTGGCCTCTAGCAGCATCAGAGATTCACAACGCGGATATCGGGCAGACCTAAACTGTCATCCACTTCGACCTTGAGTCCCTGAAAATCAAACAGGCTCTGATCAAGCAAGTGGGAGGGCGCGACATTACCTAGCGCTCTGAAGATGGTCTCTGTTCTTCCCGGATATTGTCGTTCCCAGTCGGTCAGCATTCCCTTGATCTCCTGTCGCTGGAGGTTGTCCTGAGTGCCACATAGATTGCAGGGAATGATCGGAAACTGCATGGCACGTGCGTAATCTGCGATATCCGACTCGCGACAGTACGCCAATGGCCGGATCACCACGTTCCGTCCGTCGTCGCTTTTTAATTTGGGCGGCATGGCTTTTAGCTTGCCGCCGAAAAATAGATTGAGAAAAAGCGTCTCGACAATGTCATCGCGATGATGGCCCAAGGCGATTTTGGTCGCGCCAATCTGCTCGGCAAAACCATAGAGTGTGCCACGGCGCAGCCGCGAGCAGAGGCCACAGGTCGTCTTGCCTTCAGGAATGATGCTGCGCACGACGCTGTAGGTGTCTTTCTCCAATATGTAGAACGGCACACCGAGCGTTTCCAAATAATCCGGCAAGACATGCTCTGGGTAACCCGGCTGCTTTTGATCGAGGGTGACGGCCACGATTTCAAAGTCGATAGGCGCACTGGATCTCAGTGAGATCAGCAACTCGAGCATGGCATGGGAGTCTTTGCCGCCCGAAATACACACCATGATGCGATCGCCGGCCTCAATCATGTTGAAATCAGCGATGGCCTTGCCCGTCTGTCGACGCAAACGCTTGCGCAGCTTGTTGAACTCAAGCCGGTCCTTGCGGGTGTCCCTGTCGTAACCGACTTGGGTGTTGTGCTGATCTGCCTGCGCCATCATTCTTTCCTGCCATGCCTCGGCGCCTTGAGGGTCATGCGCGCACCGTGGTGCTGCGGATGATATGAGAGACCACTGCGCGGCGCAAAAGGGGGTTGGCGGCACGATTTGCCCGATGACTTGAGTTTTCGCTCGTCTGACAGGACAATCCGTGCCGCTTCCAACCGACTATAGATTGTCCACCAGCAAGGAACCCCATCATGAAAGCACCCGCACGCGTTACTGTCACCGGAGCCGCAGGACAAATTGGTTACGCCCTGCTCTTTCGAATCGCTTCGGGGTCAATGCTGGGTAATGATCAACCCGTCATCCTGCAGTTGCTCGACATCACCCCGGCGATGGACGCGCTCGGCGGCGTCAAAATGGAGCTCGATGACTGCGCGTTTCCGCTTCTGGCAGACGTGATCTGTACCGACGACCCTGAGGTCGCGTTCAAAGATTCGGATTACGCACTGCTGGTGGGCGCACGCCCCCGCGGTCCCGGCATGGAACGCAAAGACCTGTTAGAGGCTAACGCCGCCAT
>JAHEJH010000301.1 GCA_024638905.1 Luminiphilus sp. | reverse complement strand
GAGTAACGCAGGCCCCGGACGAGCCATTCTCAAAATTCGATAATTTGAACTTTAAGTATTTTTACTGACCCTGTCCATGAAAATCATTTGCGGTTCGCGGGAAAAGTGTCGAAAAATGGGGGTTCTGCAGGTTCTGCGCGGAGGCGGATCGCTGTCGTTTCTCTGGGCCTTAACGATGGTCTATGCCACACTTCGCAACCCCATTTTGCCCCTATGAGGCGGTTTCGTGACCGACACGATTTCTTTTTCAGAAGAGCAGGGCATCGCCACGCTGATCTTCGATAACCCATCGCGTCGCAATGCGCTGGGGGCGGTGGAACTTGACGCTATCGAACGCGCCTTGGGTGCATTATCCCCAGAGACAAGGGTGTTGGTCGTGACGTCATCGGACGATCGTATTTTCTGTGCCGGTGCGGATCTGACGCAGATTCTTGATGGCGCTCTGAACGGCGATCGGTTCCAGTCAGTCACCAATCAGATTGCCGCGCTACCGATCCCGACCATCGCGGTGCTCACGGGGAATGTATTTGGTGGTGGCGCAGAGCTGGCACTGAGCTGTGACTTTCGACTCGCCAGAGAGGGCATCGTATTGCGCATTCCTGCGGCCGCGATCGGGCTCTGCTACCCAGTCGAGGGGATTGAGCGCCTAACCCGACGGCTTGGGCCCACGCTGACCCGCCGGTTGTTGGTGGCCGCTGAAACGTTTACCGCAGAGGAAATGCTGCCCCTAAAGATGGTCGATGCGGTCCACCCTGGGGACACATTGCGCGAGGCCGCTGGCGACTATGCCCAGTCACTACTCGCGCTGGCGCCGATGGCTGTGGCCAGTATGCTCGAGATCATTCGCCAGTTGGAGGCAGGTAACTTGGATCGAGACCACGCCCGCACCTTGGCAGAGGCCTGCAGCGATTCGGAAGACGTGCAGGAGGGCATTACGGCTCAGCGAGAAAAGCGCGCGCCGCGCTTCAAAAATCAGTGATCCAGATGCCATTACGGCGACTATGCTAGGGTTGAAGCAGATTTAGGCGTTCCGATTTTTATGTCCATAGCCCAGGAAAAACTCGAGCAGATCCGCGCTCAGGTCCAGTCGCACCTCGATGGCCGACAGACGGCCGAGCTGACCGCGGCGAGAAAAGCCGCCCTCGAGTCTACGATTCGCGGACATTTAAAGGCCCATAATGCGGTAATTGTGGCGCACTACTACACGGCGCCCGACATTCAGGCGCTGGCTGAGGCAACGGGTGGCTGCGTGTCGGACTCCCTCGAAATGGCGCGTTTTGGCAGAGATCATCCGGCGGAGACCCTGATCGTCGCCGGCGTCAGATTCATGGGCGAGACCGCCAAGATTCTGACTCCGGGTAAACGGGTGCTCATGCCCACTCTGGAAGCGACCTGTTCCCTTGACGAGGGTTGTCCAATCGATGAGTTTTCCGCGTTCTGCGACGCGCACCCCGACCGCGAGGTGGTGGTCTACGCCAACACCTCAGCGGCAGTCAAAGCCCGGGCCGATTGGGTGGTGACGTCGAGCATTGCGCTGGACGTGGCCGAGCATCTTGCCGAGCAGGACAAGGCGATCATCTGGGCGCCGGATCGCCATCTTGGGGATTACGTGCAGCGCGAGTCAGGGGCCGATGTGTTGTTGTGGGATGGCGCCTGCATCGTGCACGAGGAATTCAAAGCCCGGGGTATCCGCGATCTCAAGCAGGTCCATCCAGAGGCTGCGGTATTGGTGCATCCCGAATCTCCGGCCGCCGTAATCGAATTGGCTGATCACGTGGGATCGACTACGCAGATTATCCGCGCCGCCTGTGAGATGCCGCACCAGACATTCATTGTGGCGACTGATCAGGGGATCTTTTACAAGCTACAGCAAGCGGCTCCCGACAAGACCTTCATCATTGCTCCCACGGCCGGGCAGGGGGCTACTTGCCGTAGTTGCGCCAATTGCCCCTGGATGGCGATGAACGATCTGGAAGCGATGGCCGCGGTATTCGACCGTGGCGATAACGAAATTGAAGTGCCGGAGGCCTTGGCGGCGAAGGCCATGAAGCCGCTCGAGCGCATGCTGGCCTTCGCCGAGAGCCTCAAGCCATAGCGCTCACGCCAGGCCTCAGCCCGTGTCCATCTCGGCGCGCATGTCCTGAATGTCTCTGAGTCGTTCATTGATCAGCGATGACGTGGTGAAGTCGTTGCCGACCAGATTTGAGGCATAGCTGAGCTGTCGCTCGGCAGCATCCAGCGCGTTGACCGAAATGAAGTACTCGGCCCGTGACCGATGCAGGCCCACGATATTGCCAGCCAATCCCTGAACCTCCGCCAGCAAGTACCAGAGCCCCGGGTCATTGCTCACCCGGCGGGACTGTTCGATGAGCACTGCCTCGGCCAGATGAGGGGAGCCAGCTTGGTGCAGCGCGTTGGCGTAGGACATGGTGAGCGGGTGATTGCCGGGTGAGAGGTCAAGCCGTCGTTCCAGCGTCGCGACTGCCCGGCTCGTATTGCCACGGGCCAGATCAATATCAGCATCTGCAATCACGTACTCAATGCGATCACTGTTGCCCGACCAGATGCTGTCTAGCGCCAGTGCCGCCTCATCGGCGCGCCCCGCAGCCGTCAGCGCCAGCACCA
>JAHEJH010000292.1 GCA_024638905.1 Luminiphilus sp. | reverse complement strand
CATCGCGACGCGGGAAACCAATAGGCACTGCTCCTTAAATAGCGCCTCTTCCTGCCGAGCAAATGGTTGGGCCATCGCTTCCCACAGCTGTTGTAGATCTGCGGTGATCGGCTGAGCCTTTGCTAACCCCTCAGCGTGCCCCTTTTCAAAACCCTCGTCGTAACCCTTCTGGCGAGCGTCATCCAGGGTCGCACGAATACTCGAGACCGTCACCGTCTCGGTTTCGCCTAGAAGCGGCGGAGACCAAGCGCTTGGCGCCGCGGCTTCAGGTGACGAAGTCGTCATTCTTTCGCCCCAACATAATTTCGCCGTCTTCCTCGAGTTTCTTAGCGATGACCAAAATCTTTTTCTGCGCTTCTGTCATCTCGGCCAGTTTGACCGGACCCTTTGCTTCCATATCCTCTACCAACATGTCGGCCGCTCGGGTCGACATGTTGTCCAGAAACTTGTCCATGAGGTCGGGATCAGAACCTTTTAGCGCAATCATCATGTCATCGGTGCTGACCTCGCGGATCAGTCTCTGCATGCTGCGGTCATCTACGTTGCGCAGGTGCTCAAAGACCAGCATCAGGTCACTCACCTCTTCGCCGAGTGCTTCATCACTGCCTTTGAGTGCCTCAAGCATCTCACCCTCGAGTTGGGCATCTACCGTATTCAAAATATCAGCGGCACTCTTGGCACCCTCAATAGGCCGCGGCGGCGTACTCTTGACCGCACCAATGTGCTGCTCGAGCACCCGGTCCAGCTCTTCCATGGCTGCCGGGTCGAGAGTCTCCAGACGCGCAATGCGCAGCATGACCTCCTCACGCAGCGTCTTATCGAGCAAAGGCAGGATCTCGCCCGACTGAGTATCATCAAGTAGCGATAGAATCGTCGCGCCGATCTGGGGATGCTCCTGCTTGAGAATATCGGCCACCGTGACCGCGGGCATCCAGCGTAAGGCTTCGATAGCCTGCGTGGGTTTGTCGCCAGGCATGACTTTAAACAACACATTGCGCGCTTTTTCTTCGCCCAATGCTTCCAACATCACGCGCTCAGTAAAGCTCGATGCGCCCACGCCAATCGGATTGATCTGACTGAGTTCCTCGTGAAACGAGGACAGTACGTAGGCGATCTGTTCATCCGATACGCCCGAGAGCGAGGCCATGGCGCGCCCGACCCGCTCTACTTCGGGGGGTTCCATGTGCTTCATCAGCTCAGCCGCCAGGGATTCGCCCAGACCCAGCATCAAAATTGCTGCGCGCTGGCTCCCCGTGATGTTGATCTCTTTATCAGCCATCAGCGGCTACCCAGTTCTTCATGACCGAGGCTGCGCGGGCGGGCTCACCACCCGCCGCTTGTCGCGCCATGCTGAGAGACTGCAAGTAATTAGCGCCTTGATTCATATTCTCTGGCAATCCGACAGGCTCACCCGAAGCCAGCATCATCTGCCCACCCGCCTGGCCCTCGGGGCCAGCCAACTGATTCTGCGACATCATCTGGGGCGCGGGAGGAATCGGCACGGCGGCGAAGCGCATCAGCGGCCTCAGCACCGCAAATACCAGTGCCAGCAGCACGCTCAGCGCCAGCAAGCCTTTACCCACCTGCCAAACCCAATCCTGCTCAAGGAAGCCCGGTTCAGGCAGCGGCTCGGGTGCTGGCGGACGCATGAATTCAGCGTTCATGATGCTCAGCGTATCACCGCGATCTGCTGTGAAACCGATGGCCTCAGAGACGAGGGTACGAATTTCGTCCAATTGCGCCTGCTCCAGCGGGGCACGGGTCACCTGACCGTCGTCACCCACGTTCTCGGCGTAGTCCAGCAATACCGCAACAGAGAGTCTGCGCACAGAGCCAGGGGTTTCCTGAATATGACTGATGGTCTTATCCATCTCGTAATTACGCGTGGAACTGGTGCTGGTTCTTGCAGGGGGCTGTTGCGCCACTTGCTGCTCTTCCCCCTGCTGCTGCTGTAGGGCCGGGTCCACCGGCGCTTCGTTCACGAGCTCACCCGGTGCGCCGCCATCGACCGGCGTGTTGGCCACCTCTTCAGAGAGCTGTTCACTGCGCACGACTGTGTCGGGCGCATAGACCTCGCTGGTGCGCTCAACGCGCGTAAAGTCCATGTCGGCATTCACCTGCGCTCGCACCGACCCTGCGCCGAGAATCGGCTCCAGAATCATCACAATGCGATCGCTGAAATCTTGTTCCAGCTGCTGAGTCAGACGATAGTGCTCCTTTGACGTGCCCATAGCATCGTTCTCGCCCTGGTCTGACAGTAGCTTACCGGCCTGGTCTACCACCGATACCTGAGACGCATCCAAATTGGGCACGCTGGAGGAGACCAGGTGCACTATGCCCGCCAACTGGCGGTCGCTGAGAATACGCCCGGAATAAATGTTGAGCATCACCGATGCCGCGGGCGCGTTGCCCTTGCGCAAAAACGGCGACTCTTTGGCGATGGCCAAATGAACGCGTGCGCTGCGCACGCTATCGAGCGCCGCCATGGTTCGTGCGAGCTCGGCTTCAAGCGCGCGGTGATAGCGGGCCTGCTCCATAAAACTTGAAAGCCCCAGCTCCTGCTCCTGATACAGGCTCTCAAAACCAATGCCATCCCCCTTGGGAAGGCCCTCGGACGCCAGCAACAAACGAGCACGATCAAGATCGGCCC
>JAHEJH010000283.1 GCA_024638905.1 Luminiphilus sp. | reverse complement strand
TATGCCGGATGGTAGTGGTTTGATGCCCGAGGCGTCTGACTGGATTGCAGTGGAGGATCAGCCTGACAGTCTTAAAGGATTGTTGTCGGAAATCGGCCGCGTCTACACGCCGGCACAACTTGCGAATGCTCACGCGGTAATCGCGCAGGAGAAGACCTGGCAGTGCGAGATCGACGGCGCAGCATGGCGCCAGCGGACGTTCCCTTATCAGGCTAAGTGCTTGCAATGGACCCGCGATCACTACGGGCAGTTATCGATAACTGACCGGGGGCGCGTTGATGCGCTGATAGCCGGTACCGGAATAGAGCCAATGTTGGAGGACGCTCAATGAGTGCTGCACCTATCAAAAATCGAGTCACCGAAATCACGGGGACTGACTACCCCATCATTCAGGCGCCCATGAGCTGGATCGCCCGCTCTCAGCTCGCCTCGGCAGTCTGCAATGCCGGCGGCATGGGCATTATCGAAACCGGCTCTGGTGAGCTCGACGCGATCCGTGGTGAGGTCCTGAAAATGCGCGAGCTCACCGACAAACCCTTTGGCATGAATGTCGCGCTCGCCTTCGTGAAGGGCAGTAACTTCATCGACTTTGTGATCGAACAGAACCTGCCTTTTGTCACCACCTCCTCAGGCAGCCCCGCGGTCTGCACCGAGATCTTCCAGCAGGCGGGCATCAAGGTGTTTCATGTGGTGCCCACGCTCGATATGGCGCTCAAGGCGATCGACTGTGGCGTGGATGGCCTGATCGTTGAGGGCGGCGAGGGCGGCGGTTTTAAAAACCCAAGTCCGGTGTCTCTAATGGTGCTCCTGCCGCTCATTCGCTCGCGCACCGATATCCCGATTATCGCTGCGGGCGGTATTTGCGACGGGCCGTCGATGGCCGCCGCTTTCGCGATGGGTGCCGAGGGAGTGCAAATGGGGACGCGCATGCTGAGTAGCGCCGAGTCCCCGGTCCACCAGAATTGGAAGCAGGCCGTGGTGGAGGCAAAGGAGACCGACACGGTGTTCCTGAACCAACAATCCCGCCCCGCATTGCGTGCCTTGCGCACCGAGCGTACCGCTACACTGCAGCCGCTGGGGGCCTTTGACTTCCGCGAGCAGTTAGCCGGCGTGCAAGAGTTGTATTTTGGGGGTGACATGGAAGCGGCGATTCCGCTTTCCGGTCAGGTAGTGGGCCGAATCGATGCTGTTCAGCCCGTGGCGGAAGTGATTCAGAGCACCATGACCGGTTTTTATGACTCGCTGGGGCGATTGCAGGATTACTCACGCTAACGACGCTGAATTTGCGCTTCGCACTCATCATGGTGAGCTGTTGCAGCGCTTTATGACATTGATGGGGGTAGAGCAATCTTTTCAGCCCTACTGACAACACCAGTAAAAGGAACAACGTATGGGTTTTGAGATAAGCGATCAGGTTCGTTCATTGAATGCTCAGCTGCAGAATTTCATGGACGAGCATATTTATCCGCGCGAGCGTGAGTGGCACGAGTGGTGTCATGACCCGGAGCATCTCTGGGAGGTGCCGGCGTGGTACGACGAGATTCGCGATAAGGCCAAGGCCGAAGGACTGTGGAACCTCTTTCTACCAGAGGAGTACGCGCCCTGGAGTCCAGGCCTCACCAATATCGAGATCGCGCCGTTATTCGAGACCATGTCCAAGGTTATGTGGGCCCAGAGTGTCTTCAATTGCAATGCGCCGGATCGCGGCAACATGGAAGTGCTCGCCAAGTACGGCACGCCAGAGCAGCAGGAGCAGTGGCTGAAGCCGCTGTTGGCGGGGGAGATTCGCAGTGCCTATGCCATGACCGAGCCGCAGGTGGCGTCATCGGATGCCACCAATATGGAGCTCGAGATCCGGCGCGATGGCGACGAGTACGTGCTCAATGGCCGTAAATGGTGGACCACGGGTGCGGTGGGGCCGCGCTGCAAAATTATGCTGGTAATGGGCAAGTCCAATCCCGAAAACGATCGGCATCGCCAGCATTCCACAATTTTGGTGCCTCGCGATGCGCCAGGTGTGAAGCTGGTCAGAACGCTCCGGGCATTCGACAGCCTGCACTCACCGGGGGGTGAGGCGGAGCTTCTCTTTGAGGATGTGCGGGTGCCGGTCAGCAACATGATCAAAGGTGAAGGCTGCGGCTTCGAGATTGCGCAGGGGCGCCTTGGCCCCGGCCGTTTTCAATACGCGATGGGTTTTGTTGGAATGGCACAACGCTGTCTGGAACTGATGTGCGCGCGGGCCCAGGAGCGGGTGGCCTTTGGCGAGCCGCTCATCAAGAAAACATCGATTCAGCATGAGATCGCCCGCAGTCGTTGTGATATCGAGCAGTGCAGGTTGCTCACGTTGCAGGCGGCAGAGGTCATGGACCGAGAAGGTCTCGACGGGGCCCGCCCCTATATTTCCATGATCAAGATCGTGGCGCCCAAAATGGCACAGGAAGTCGCTGATCGCGCCATGCAGATTTTTGGCGGGATGGGAGTCTGTCAGGACACCATGATTCCCGAGGTCTTCACCATCGGCCGTTTCTGCCGTATTGCGGACGGTCCCGATGAGGTTCACATGTCCCAGCTGGGCAAACTGACCGCCCGCGAGCTGACTGCCTGATGGAGGCCCACCCAATGACCCGTTTGCTACCTAAACTATTGCTTCTGATGCTGAG
>JAHEJH010000280.1 GCA_024638905.1 Luminiphilus sp. | reverse complement strand
CACCCAGTTTGGAAAGATCCCATAAGACTGGATGCAGGTTCGGGCAATTTCACCCACTGTGGCGATCTCGGCGCGCGCACCAACATCCCTTATGGATTCGGCGTCTTGCCCACCATTGATGCGTGGCGGCGGGGCAACCATCCTGCCGTGACCATTGGCATAGAGCGTGTTTACGTTGCGCCGGTGGTCGAGTAGCGGCGCAACGGTGGTGGGATGGATGTTGGGGACGTGATAGACCTCGGTGTTCGCCTCCATGGCGATCTTCCAGTTACAGTCGAGGTCAAAGCTGTGTCGAGCAGATAGTCGGCACTGGTCGAACCGAAATTCCCGCCATTCGTCGGCAATCGGCCCCAGCCAGTCGAGTAAGCTGATCGCCTTGGGGTCGAAGTTCACAAAAATGAATTTGCCAAAGGTTTCGCAGCGGATCCCCGCGAGGCTGCGGCAGCTGAAATCGAGGTCTCTAAAATCTTCCGGGTCTTTGATGGCTTTCAATTCGCCGTCGAGGGAATAGCTCCAGCCGTGATACTTGCAGGTTAATCTGAGTCGCTTGCCCTTGGGCTCGGTGACCACGGGAGCGCCACGGTGAGAGCAGACGTTATAAAACGCTTTGACCTCACCCTGCTCGGTGTGGACCAGTACGACGGGCTCGCCGGCCTGCTCCCATTTCATGTAACAGCCAGGCTCCGGAATTTCGTCCAGATGCCCGGCGAATAGCCAGGACTTCTTGAAGATTTCGGTTTGCTCGAGCTCGAAGAATCGAGGGTCGGTGTAGCGACCCGCGGGCATATCAGGCAGGTGAGGAAAGCCCTCGGGTGGTTCGGTGCGCGCCGCTTCATACTCCATCAGGGCCCGAAGGGTCTGAATTTCCTGTTGTTCCATCGACATTTACTCCCCGTGTGTCCGCGTGACTTCTGCTGACGCGTGCCGCTTGATAGCTACGATCTGCTGTCGCAACTCTAGGCTGGCACGTTATTACATGTCAGTTGACATGTAAATGATTCCGCTTGCTGATCACGGCGTGTTCGCGCCCGTTATCTTAAGGCACAGACAGACGAGGTAATAGCCGCTCACTCCGCGCAGCATTGGCTGATGCAGCGCCGATCCTTGCTACCGCCCCCGTGAATCAGCGGCTATGCTGGCGCGAACGCTTACGCAGGAAGGTGACAGCATGCCACGGTCAAACGCGCGAATTTTGGTGCTGGTAGCATTGGTTGGGCTGTACCCCATGGTTGGGCACGCTAAGGAGCCATCGCAGAACGTCTCGGTTCAAGCGGAAAACCTGCTCCGCGAGTCGATTGCCGGTGTGGAGGGTAAAGAGGTTATCGTCAGCCGCGTCAGCTTTCCGCCTGATACCGAGCTACCTTGGCATTGGCATCCGGGTGAGGAGTTTTTTTACGTCATCGAGGGTTCTGTGACGCTTAAACAGCGCGGGGAGGCCGATTTAACCGCCGCTCAGGGTGGCGCGCAAAAAATTGCCCCGCAAGTGATTCACACCGGTCGCACGGGAGAGCAGGGCGCTGAACTCGTCATTTTTAGAGTGCATGCCACGGGAGAGCCCGAGCGGTATCTGGTGGATTGAAAAGGCTAGTGGAGTAATCGAGATGCTGGATGTCACAGACCGCACTGTCGTGATCACCGGGGGCGCCACGGGTATCGGTTTTGGTCTCGCAAAGGCCTTTGGTGCGCGAGGCGCAAATGTGGTGATCGGCGAGCCGCGTCAGGCGCGTCTAGATCAGGCCGTCTCCACACTCGTCGACAGCGGCATCAAGGCCCGCGCTATTCAACTGGACGTTACTGACCCCGAGCAGTTGAGTGCCTTTGCCGAGCAGGCCTTTGCCGCTTTCGGTGAGGTAGCTGTGGTGATCAATAACGCTGGTATTGGGCAGGCGCGAGGCGCTGTTATCGACACGCCGGTTGAGGAATTGCAGAGAGTGATGGCCGTGAACCTTGAGGGCGTGTGGCGCGGCTGCCAAGAATTCGGCCGGCGCCTGATTGAGCAGGGCACGCCTGCGGGGCTTTATAACACCGGGTCCGAAAACAGTTTCTTTGTGGCCGTTAGCCACTCTGCGGCCTATGTAACGAGTAAACACGCGGTGCTGGGCCTCACCGACTGTTTGCGCGAGGAAATGCCCGATTACATTTCAGTGGGCATGATTGCGCCGGGTTTTGTCGGCTCCGAGCTGATTCCCGAGCCCATGCGGCCCATGGGCATGCCGGTCGATGAGTTTGCTGAGATCATTGTGCCGCAGATACTGGCGGGTGAGTCCTATGTGGTCTCCCATGGCTATAACCGGGTGCGAATCGAGGAGCGACAAAGCCAGATTGCCCGCGCTTACGAGCGCTCAGCGCCGCGCGCTGAGGGAGACGAGCGATACGACGTGAGAGTGTTGCTCGAATCGCTGAAGGGCCAGGGGTAGTTGGGGCGCACCCGGCAGGATAAGTTGCAGTGACGGGACCACGCTACATGCTGATCAGCGCGCTGGCATTTGCGCTGATGGCGGCATTGGTCAAAGAGGCCGGGCAGCTGGGCATCCCGCTGCTGCAAATCATTTTTGTACGCGCCCTGATCTCGGTGTTCCTCTCCCTCGCTGATATCCGTCGGGCCAGAGTGCATCCGCTGGGGCATCAGAGAGGCTTGCTGTTTGCCAGAGGGCTGGTTGGCT
>JAHEJH010000023.1 GCA_024638905.1 Luminiphilus sp. | reverse complement strand
GTCGAAGCGATCAATATGGATATTCAGCTCAACGACGGCTCAAAGAATCAATTGATTGGCTTCCACGCTATCAACGAGGATAAATTTAGAGAGTTGAGCGGCGATTTGCTGCATCAGCTCAGTGAGAAAGGCTTTTTGATGCCGGCTTTCCTCATGATGGCATCGCTGGGCAGCATGTCTCGACTAGTCGATTTTAAAAATGAGCGATTGTGAGGCCGTTTTGCCACTACAAGACAGGCTGCGACCTGTCGAGACCGTCGTGGCTCAGAGCCCCGGAGTGGTGCCCGAGGAAGTCTTCCAGTCCGATGTGCCTGTTGTCATAAGGGGTCTGACGACCGAGTGGCCCGCGCTTAATGCATCTGATCTGGAGGGTATGGAGAGGTATCTGTCGGGGTTTTGGATCGATCGACCGGTCGTCGCCTATGTCGGTGCTTCGGGAATCAATGGCCGTTTTTTCTACGATGAGCACTTCACTGGCTTCAATTTCAAGGGAGGTTCAGCGCCTCTGGCTCAGATTTTCGATCGCCTGAGAGAGCAGGAGAGCAACGAAGAAGGTTTAGCCATTTATGTGGGTTCCACACCAGTTGATGGCTGGTTACCGGGTTTTCGCGCCGCTAACGATATCAAGATACCGGCCGAGGAGCCCCTAGTGAGTTTCTGGCTAGGCAATAAAACGCGAATATCCGCACATTATGATTACCCGGACAACATAGCGTGCGTCGTTGCCGGCACGAGAAGATTCACGCTGTTTCCACCTGAGCAGATTGGCAACTTATACGTGGGACCAGTCGATAAAACCCCATCGGGTCAAGCTATCAGTCTGGTGGATTTCTCCAATCCCGATTTGGAGCGGTTTCCTAACTTCGAGTTGGCGATGCAGGCGGGGTACCAGGCTGCTTGCGAGCCTGGCGACGCCATCTATATTCCAAGTCTGTGGTGGCACCACGTCGAGTCGCTGTCATCGTTCAATATGTTGGTGAACTACTGGTGGGTTCCAGAGGTCGCCTCGCGCACCTCGCCCGCAACAGCGCTCATGCACGCTATGTTGACGCTTAGAGATCTACCCCCGAGGCATCGTGCAGGCTGGAAAGCCCTTTTTGATCATTACGTATTCGATGCAGACCCGGGCGTCTATGAACACATACCGGAGAGTATTCGAGGCCCCCTCGCGCCGTTGGATGATGTGTCGTCGCGGCGGTTGCTCGCCGACATTCTCAACCGTCTGAACCAATGACGCCAAAGCGATAGGAGAAGAGACAATGCATCAGCCCGTCAAAAAAGTGGTCATCGCTGGAGGCGGAACAGCCGGCTGGATGGCAGCAGCGGCTGTGGGAAAAGTGTTGGGCAAGACGCTGGACATCACATTGGTAGAGTCAGATGAGATCGGGACCGTTGGCGTTGGTGAGGCAACTATCCCGACCATCCTGACGTTGCACGAAGTGTTAAAGATCAAGGAGCAGGATTTTCTTACCGCCGTACAGGGCACGTTCAAGCTGGGCATTTCCTTCGAGAACTGGCGTGATGTGGGTGAGGACTATATCCACTCTTTTGGCTTCACTGGTAAAGACCATTGGGCCGCAGGGTTCCAGCATTTCTGGCTTAAGGGCCAGCAGCTCGGCATGGTGAAGGAATATGGCGAGTACTGTGCCGAGTGGTTGGCAGCCAAGCAGAACCGCTTTGCGGTGCTACCCAATTTGACACTGAATTATGCATACCATTTTGATTCCTCTCTTTATGCAAAGTTCTTGCGAGGGATAGCGGAAGAAAATGGTGTGGTGCGTCGCGAGGGCAAAATCGCCGAGGTTCGCCAGAACCCCTTCAATGGATACATTTCCGAGCTCCAGCTCAGTGATGGCGCGGTGATTGAAGGAGATTTCTTCATCGACTGCACCGGTTTCCGGGGCTTGCTGATTGAACAAGCGCTTTCAGCGGGCTACGACGACTGGACTCATTGGCTCCCGAGTGACAGAGCAGTGGCGGTGCAAACCGAGAGTGTGGGCCCGCCGATACCCTATACACGTGCCATCGCACACGAATCGGGTTGGCAATGGCGGATTCCTCTTCAGCATCGGGTCGGCAACGGCTTGGTCTTCTCCAGTAAATTCTGGTCAGAGGATGAAGCCACCGAGAAGTTGTTGAGCAATGTGCAGGGCGCTCAGATCACCGATCCCCGTGTGATCCGCTTCCAGACTGGAACACGACGGGCTCATTGGAAAAAGAACTGTGTGGCTATGGGGCTGTCCAGTGGTTTTATGGAGCCGCTGGAATCTACCAGCATCCACTTGATCCAGAGAAGCGTGATCCGACTACTGCAGATGTTCCCGCATGACGGTGTGAGAACACCTGATGTGAATGAGTTCAATCAGCAGATGCAGTTTGAGATGGACAACATTCGGGATTTCATCATTCTTCATTATCACGTCACCAACCGACGCGATACGCCTTTCTGGAGGCACTGTGCATCGATGGAGATTCCCGACAGCCTCAAGCACCGTATCGAGCTGTTCAAGCAATCTGGCCGAGTCTTTAAGGTGCCGACTGAGCTGTTTGGTGAGAATTCATGGGTGCAGGTGATGCTGGGTCAGGGTCTTGTACCGGAGCAGTATCACCCCATCGTCGATATGATGTCTCAGGAGGAGCTCAAAAGCTTCCTTGAGGGAATCAAAGGCTCCGTGGGGAATATGGTGGCCCAACTGCCAGAGCATCAGCAGTTCATCAATCACTACTGTTCCATACCGACTTCAGCGGTTCCCCAGTCCCGCTCAGCGTAAAAACCGTCCTGCTTATCGCTTGAATGGGGTGCTCCGACACACCGATCAGGTAGAGTTCAAGTAGCGATTTTTAGTGGTGATTTAATGAAAACGTGGCTTTGGGGGAAGCATGCGGGGCGATGTCTAGTCGCTCTGTCTGTCTGTGGATTGATCGGATGTGGCCAGAATGATGGCCAAGACGATATTGATGGTCGGGTAGCAAGCGTGCTCTCCACCATGACGCTTGAGCAAAAGGTTGCCCAGATGATCCAGGGTGAGATTGCTCACGTCACGCCAGAGGATGTCAGGCGCTTTGGGCTGGGCAGCGTCCTTAATGGAGGCGGCTCCTTTCCCGACAAGAATAAATACGCTTCGCTGCAGGATTGGGTAAGGCTGGCCGATAGTTACTATCTGGCGTCCGTCGATACCTCTGAAGGCAGCGCCGGGATACCTATTATTTGGGGCACTGACGCCGTTCATGGTCACAACAATGTGATTGGCGCCACCATATTCCCACATAACATCGGTTTGGGCGCCGCCGGCGATGCCGAATTGGCCGCCGCAATCGCTAAAGCCACCGCAAAAGAAGTTAGCGCGACAGGCATAGACTGGATTTTCGCGCCGACGGTTGCCGTCGCATTAGATGCTAGATGGGGCCGAACGTATGAGTCGTACGGTTCTGACCCCATAATGGCCGGTGACTTTGCCGGCGGTATTGTCGAGGCGATCCAGTCGTTGGGTATTGTCGCTACCGCAAAGCACTTTATTGGCGACGGCGGCACGTTTCGCGGCATCGACCAAGGCAATACCCGTCTCGATAAAGACACCCTGCTGTCTGTTCACGGGCAGGGGTATTACTCGGCGATTGAGGCAGGGGTCCAGACGGTTATGGCCTCTTTCAATAGTTGGAATGGAGACAAGATCCACGGCAACCGCGAATTGCTAACAGACGTGCTGCGCGGAGAGCTGGGTTTTGATGGTTTTGTTGTCAGCGATTGGAATGGCATTGGCCAGGTGGCTGGCTGCACTCCCGATAGCTGTGCTCAGGCGATCAATGCGGGTATCGACATGGTCATGGTGCCTGAGGATTGGCGCACGCTTTACGACAATATGCTGGCGCAAGTGCGCTCGGGAGAAATTACTGAGGCCAGAGTTGATGAGGCCGTCACCCGTATCTTGAAGGTCAAATTCGAATTCGGCCTGATGGAGCGCACCTTGCCCTCCGAGCGCGGGGCGGCCTTTGCCGATTCGATTGGATCTGAAGCGCACCGTGAGCTTGCCCGCGACGCGGTGCGGCGATCTCTCGTGATGCTCAAGAATGACAACAAGTTGTTGCCCCTGAATCCGGGCGGCCGCTATCGGCTTGCAGGAGCGGGCGCGGATGACATCGGCCTTCAATCAGGGGGCTGGACGATCAGTTGGCAGGGCACCGGTAACGTTAATTCAGACTTCCCGGGGGGCTCGTCGATTCTCGACGGTTTTGTGCGCCATGCCCAGCAGGCGGGTGGTGACGTCGCGCTGTATGACCCAACGGAGTCGGGCCCAAAACCTGATGCGGTCATCATGGTCATGGCGGAGAACCCCTACGCGGAAGGACAAGGAGACATTGACAGTCTGGCTTGGCAGCAGGGTAATTCCCGAGATCTGGCGCTGATTCGCCAACTCAAGGCGGACGGTATCGATGTGGTCACCCTCTTTTTGACGGGCCGCCCAATGTGGGTCAATGCTGAGATGAATGCGTCTGATGCATTTGTAGTTGCTTGGCTCCCGGGTTCTGAAGGTGCCGTGGTGGCGGATGTACTGTTGGCGGCCCCTTCGGGCGCTGCTCAGTATGAATTCGAGGGGCATCTGCCGATGCCTTGGCCCAATCATGATCTCAACCCCGATAATCACGATCTCGGCATTGCGGACCACGCTTTCCCGGTTGGCTTTGGGTTAACCACAGACAGCGCCTTCGAATGGGTTGCACTGAACGAGCAAGCGAGCGGTCAGAAGCAGAGCTTGGACGAGTGGGTGTTTGACAAAGGTGTGAGAGACCCATGGACCTTGTACATCGGTGATGACTTTGACTGGTCCGTCAGGGTGGGTCCGGGTGGAGCGGTATCAAGTCGCGGTGAGCTGAACCTGTCTGTGGTAGATCGCGAGGTCCAAGAGGACGCTCGGCGAGTCGAATTTACGGGCAGCGGCAAGCATCTGAGCCAGATCTACTTCCAATTTGAGGACCCCGTCAACATGCGTCCGTTGGAAGTGGCAGGAGGGGCGCTATCTTTCGATATTCGACTCCTGAAAAAACCCACCGAACAGGTACTGCTCAGAATGGACTGCGGTTACCCCTGTTCGGGACAAATGGATATCACGTCTATTCTCTCTTCAGCTGTTCTCTCAAATTGGCAGAAGCTCGCTTTCCCGATGGAGTGCTTCGCGCAGTTGGGTGTGGATTCATCGAAGGTGAATACCCCATTTCTGCTGGCTACAACGGGTGAGCTCGCTTTTGAAATTTCTGAAGTGGTATTGGCTGAAACACCGGACAGCGCAGATGTCATGAGTTGTGGCGAATTCTTGGCAGATGCTTGATTGATCGACGGCTTTTGGTGAATCGCCTGCCGACCATAAAATAAACTAATCGGCTTATTCAGCCCAAAGTGGGGTGCCACCAGTGCTATCAACAATCGACTTGGTTATCGTCGCCGTTTATGCCGTAGGCCTTTTTGCCTTGGCGCAATGGGTCTCCAGAGAACCTGCCGGGCAGCAGAAAAGTGCACAAGACTACTTTCTCGCTGGCAAGGCACTGCCATGGTGGGCAATCGGGGCGTCGCTGATTGCGGCTAATATCTCTGCCGAACAGATAATCGGCATGTCGGGATCGGGTTACGCAATTGGTTTAGCCATTGCCTCTTACGAGTGGATGGCGGCATTCACCTTACTTTTGGTGGGCAAGTTCCTGCTCCCGATTTTTCTTAAAACCGGCATCTACACCATGCCCCAGTTTCTGGAGCAGCGATACGACAGCCGTGTGAAAACGGTGATGGCGGTTTTCTGGCTGGGCGTCTATACCTTAGTCAATCTGACCTCGATCCTCTGGTTAGGTGCGCTGGCGATCAATACCGTGGCAGGCGTGGATCTGAGCTTTGGATTAGCCGGGCTTGGGATATTTGCCGTGGCCTACTCTCTATACGGCGGTCTTCGGGCCGTTGCGCTGACGGACATTATCCAGGTGATTCTTTTGGTCATGGGTGGACTCATGATTTCCTGGATTTTGCTGGATCAGATCGGCGCGGGCGCTGGACCAATGGCCGGCTTCACCATTCTCACGCAGCAGGCGCCTGACAAGTTCCATATGATCCTCAATGAGGGACATCCCCATTACATGAGCCTGCCGGGTCTCTCTGTGCTGCTTGGCGGGATGTGGGTGATGAATATCTCTTACTGGGGTTTCAATCAGTACATCATTCAGCGTGCACTGGCCGCAAAAAGTGTCGATGAAGCACAAAAGGGTATTGCCTTTGCGGCGTTCCTCAAGCTGTTGATGCCGGTGATCGTGGTGTTGCCGGGGATCGCAATGTTTGTGTTGAACCCGGAGCTGTCTGCGCCCGACAAAGCCTATCCATCGGCAATGAATTTATTGCCATTGGGCATCAAGGGACTTGTCTTTGCGGCACTGCTCGCAGCGATTGTCTCTTCTCTTGCCTCAATGTGTAACAGTATCTCAACCATCTTCACCGTAGATGTCGCACCCTCGCTGGGAATAGAAAGCGACGGTGGCCAGCGCTCGGTGACGCTGGGTCGAATCGTCGCCATCGCTGCCATGATCATTGCGATGCTCACGGCCAGGCCTTTGTTGGGCAACTTCGAGCAAGCCTTCCAGTACATTCAGGAGTTCACCGGATTCTTCACGCCCGGCATTGTCGCCATATTTATGCTTGGATTGTTCTGGTCGCGCACGACGGCCACAGCCGCGTTGATATCCGCCATCACCTCTGCGGCCCTATCGTTGTTGCTAAAGCTGTATTGGCCAGATCTTCCCTTTATGGATCGAGTGGGTCTGGTGTTCTTGCTGTGCGTTGCAGTGGGTGTAGCGTGGTCGATACTGCGTCCGCGGACACAGACAGGCTTTCTTGATCCTGCTGGCGTGAGCTTCAGCACCACGCAGGGATTCAATTTGAGTGCGATTGTGGTCACCTTGATGCTGATCTTTTTCTATGCCGTGTGGTGGTAAGAGCAGCTCCGTTTGTTAGAGGCGATAAACAAGATGTACCGATGTTACGTGCTCGTGATCCTGTTGCTAACGCTTTCGCGAGCACATGCCGGGACCTCTTGCGAGCCAATATGGGAGGAGGATTTCACCGGCCCATTGGATCAAGCGGCATGGAATGTCATCGAGGGTGATGGCTGTGCCGAGGGTATTTGTGGCTGGGGTAACAACGAGGCGCAAAGTTACGATGCGGCTGGCGTGTCGATTGCCGACGGGGTACTCAACCTGACCGCTTATACCGACGGGCAAGGTCAGATCCGGTCGGGGAAGTTAACCACCGCCGGCAAGCATAGCTTTCAGCATGGCTACGTCGAGGCGCGGATCCGACTGCCACAAGGCAGAGGCCTATGGCCCGCTTTCTGGATGATGCCCGAGGACCAGCAGCACGGATGGCCACTAGAAGGCGAGATCGATATTCTGGAGTGGACTGGCCATGAGCCGCATCGCATCATCGGCGCAATCCACTTCGGAGACCTAGCTCCCGATAACGTACATTACAGCGAGACGCTGCGAGCGCCTGCCGTGTGGAGTGACAATTTCCATACTTACGGTAACGAATGGTCTCGTGAGCGAATTGCATGGTATGTGAACAATCGGATTCACGGCGTCGCGACGCCCGCCGACATCGCGCCTTGGCCGTGGGTTTTCGATAGAAAACCGTTTTACCTCATCGTCAATATGGCCGTGGGCGGAACGCTCGGTGGCGAAGTGGTGCCACAGGATCTGCCCGCCACCGTCGAGTTTGACTGGATTCGTGTCTATCCAGAGGGTTGTCGCACCGGACTCTCGTCGCCATAGATTGTGACAGGCATCAACACTGGGATATCAGCATGCGCGAACCTTTCATGATGTGGGGCCAAGTGTTGATCATAGGTGCGTAACTGCGGACCAATGCGTAATTTAACAACAAAAAATGCGCCATTTATGAATATATGGCACTAAAAGCGTTGCTTTATTACATTAATGGCGACAGACTGACGACATGCATCCAGACGTTCATCGTGTGACTCAAGACATCGCCGCCCGCAGCCGGCTGCTGAGGGATGAGTATCGGCGAGATATCGATGCGATGGCGTCCCAGCCCGCGCATCGCAGTCAGCTCAACTGCGGGAATCTGGCGCATGGCATGGCATCGTGTGCTGGAGATGACAAGTCCGTTATCAAGATGATGGATAGCGCCAACGTTGGCATCGTCACTGCCTACAATGACATGCTGTCCGCTCACGCGCCTTATGCCGACTACCCGCAGCAGATCAAAAGCGCGCTGAGAGCCATCGGGTGCACTGCACAGGTGGCAGGTGGCGTGCCTGCGATGTGCGATGGTGTCACGCAAGGTCAACCCGGAATGGAGCTCAGCCTGTTCAGCCGCGATGTGATCGCCCAGGCAACCGCGGTTTCTCTGTCTCATCACATGTTCGATGCAGTGCTGATGCTAGGCATCTGCGACAAGATTGTGCCCGGGCTACTGATGGGCGCCCTGCAGTTTGGGCACCTGCCCACCTTGTTTGTGCCGGCAGGGCCCATGACGTCGGGCCTGTCAAATAAAGAGAAAGTGCGTGTCCGGCAGCTCTATGCCGAGGGCAAACTGGATCGCGCGGCCCTGTTGGAGGCGGAGATGGCCTCTTACCACGGCCAGGGCACCTGCACCTTCTACGGCACCGCCAACTCAAATCAAATGGTTCTCGAGGCGATGGGTCTGCAGCTACCGGGTAGTTCGTTTGTAAATCCCGATACGCCGTTGCGCGACGCACTGACGGTGGCTGCAGCAGAGCACGTGGCCATGATGGCGCGCACCACGCATCAACCACTGCCGTTAGCTGAGGTGATAGACGAGAGAAGTTTCGTGAACGCCATTGTTGCGTTACTGGCATCGGGCGGATCGACGAATCTGTGTATCCACCTGGTGTCTATTGCACGCGCAGCAGGCCTAGTGATTACGTGGTCCGACTTCGATGCGCTTTCGAGAATCACGCCGCTTATGGCTAAGATCTACCCCAACGGCAGTGCTGACATCAATCATTTTCAGGCAGCGGGCGGGACCGGACTGCTCTTCGGTGAGCTGATTAAGGCAGGGTTGATGCACGGCGATGCTGCTGTCTGCTTTGGCGGGACTCTCGAGGCAGCCTGTATTGAGCCTTTCCTCGAAGAGGGCGGCTTGCAGTGGCGGCCCGCAGCCAATCAGAGTCTGGACCCCGAAGTCATTCGACCGGCAGACAACGCATTTCATCCGGAAGGCGGTATCCGGTTACTTGAGGGTAATCTGGGGCGGAGTCTCATCAAGACATCCGCGGTGGCGCCCGAACGACAGAGCATGACTGCGCCGGCGGTAGTGATCTCCGACCAGGAGGAACTGAAGGCGCTGTTTGAGCGGGGTGAGCTGGATCGGGATTGCGTCATCGTCGCCCGTTTTCAGGGTCCTGCGGCTAACGGGATGCCCGAGCTGCATCAATTGATGCCGATCCTCGGGGTCCTGCAGGATCGCGGCCACGCCGTAGCGCTGGTAACAGATGGCCGATTAAGTGGCGCATCGGGCAAAGTGCCTGCCGCGATTCATGTGACGCCGGAAGCGGCGAAAGGCGGTCCCATTGGCCGTATTCAAGATGGCGATGTCATCTCCCTCGACGTGGCGACAGGTGAACTTGTTGTCAGCCTTGACGACCAAACACTGGGCGACAGACCGCATCCTGATGCTCCCACAGCCAAAAATACGGTGGGCCGCGGCTTGTTTAAATTCAGTCGCGAGGTCGTGACCGATGCGGAGTCTGGTGGCTGTACATTATTTGAACCGCTGGTGATGGACGACCTTCCTCAGGCAGAATTCGCCCGCAATGTTGCCTACGAACACTGTGCCAGCTAGTCAGCACCCAAACCGGCGTCCACTTTATCTGTTGGCAGATATTGGCGGCACCAATGCCAGGTTTGCTTTTGTTGAGCCCGACAAGCCGCTGCCTCAGCCGATTGCCAATTACGCGGTCGAGGATTTTCCTTCATTCGACGGTGTGCTGGACCAACTCGAGGCAGATTGGCTCGAGCTTCAACAGCAGGATGCCGCGCTCGAACGAGTGTGTTTGGCAGTGGCGGCGATACCAGAGCAGCGTGAAATCAGCTTTACTAACAATGCCTGGCGCTTCACCGCCGCCAGCGTCGCAACGCGTCTGGGCTGTGAGCAAATCAGCATCATCAACGACTTTGCTGCAATGGCTCGGGCGCTGCCGGCGCTGAAAGCGGAACATCTGGAAGCGATCGGAGGCGGCGAAGCGGTAGCGAACAAACCTATGGTTGCTATCGGACCGGGAACGGGCACCGGGGTCGCGTCAATCGTGTTTGATCAAACAGGGGCGCCCATCGTGCTAGCGGGTGAAGGCGGGCATGTTGATTTCGCGCCAATCACTGATATTGAAGCCAAAATCCTCGGTCGCCTGCGCGCACAGTTTGGCCGCGTCTCCATCGAGCGCCTGCTGTGTGGGGCGGGCATTATGAATATTTACAGGGCGTTGTCAGACATCCGCGATTTGCCAGCTGTGCACCTCACGCCAGAAGCGGTGGGTGCATCTGCGCAGCAAGGTGAGGATAGTCTCGCATCGGAGACGATGAACACGTTCTTCTCGGTCCTCGGCTCCGCCGCAGGTAATTTGGCATTGACGCTCGGCGCTCGCGGCGGCGTCTATCTCGCTGGAGGCATATCGCCTCGGTATATCGATTTGCTGAGAAAGAGCGACTTTCGGGCGCGCTTCCTCGCCAAGGGCCGGTTTGCGGATTTTAACGGAGAGATCGCCACATTTGTGGTGACCCATCCAGACCCAGGCTTACTGGGCGCCGCGATGATTTGCCTGGAGGACAGTGGCGATGGACGCTAGAGCCGCGCTCTCTCAACTCGCTTGTCCCTTAATCCCAGTAGTCGTGATCGACACACTGAGCGATGCCGTTCCGGTGGCAGAGGCGCTGCTGCGGGGTGGGATTTCTGCACTGGAAATTACATTGCGCACGCCGGTCGCCTGCGAGGCGATTAATGCTATGAAGTCGGCCATGCCCGATGCGGTTATCGGTGCAGGCACGGTATCTTCTCGTGAGGCCTATGATGCGGCGGTGCGGGCGGGTGCTGATTTTATCGTTTCCCCCGGTGCGACGGATCAGCTGTTCGGCGCAGCGGATGAGCACGGTATTCCATTTCTTCCGGGAGCGGTGACCGGATCGGAAGTGCTAAAGGCGACGGAGTATGGATACTCCACGTTGAAATTTTTCCCTGCCGAAGCGGTTGGGGGCGCGTCCGCATTGCGGGCACTCTCGGGACCTTTTCCGGAAATCAATTTTATGCCCACCGGCGGTTTGACACCGGACAACGTTGGGACCTACCTCCAGCTTAATAATGTCTGTGCCGTGGGCGGGTCGTGGCTGACGCCGCGGGAGCTAATCATGGACCAAGAGTGGGAGAGTCTGTCTCAGTTAGCGGCTGACAGCGTCGCCAGAGTCACTCGGATTAGTGAAGGAGAGCCGGGGTGAGTGGTGTGGATTTGATTATTTTTGGCGCGACAGGTGATCTTTCAGCGCGGAAACTATTCCCGGCCTTGTTTCAGCTCGATGCGGCCGGGTTATTGCCGGACGATCTGCGCATCATAGCGGTGGCCCGTCAGGAACAGACAACAGAAGGGTTTCATGAAGAGCTTCTGACGAGACTGGGGAGTGCAAAGCGTCAGAGTATCAGTGACGCAGCATGGCAACAGTTTGTCCAGCGGTTGACCTACCTGTCGGCTGACTTCTCGACGTCGGCAGCATTCAAAGGCCTGCAGACATCGCTAAGAGAGTCGCGAACCAGCCTTTTTTATCTCGCTACACCGCCGTCACTGTTTGCCACGATCTGCGAGCAGTTAAGTGTAGATGGATGTCTGTCGGGCCCATGCCGCATCGTCCTTGAAAAGCCAATTGGTGAGAGCCTTGATACCTCTCGTGAGGTCAATGAGACACTGGCGCGATTCTTCGAAGAGCAAGATATCTACCGAATCGATCACTACCTTGGCAAAGAGACGGTCCAGAACCTCTTGGTGCTGAGATTTGCCAATCGGTTTATCAATTCCCAGTGGGATCAGAGTTGCATTGATCACATTCAAATCACGGTTGCGGAAAAGGTGGGCATTGAGGGCCGTTGGGCTTATTACGACGGCGTGGGTCAATTGCGGGACATGGTGCAGAACCATCTCATGCAGCTCTTATGTCTGGTGGCGATGGAACCTCCGAATTCTCTTGAGGCAGAGAGTATCCGCGACGAGAAGGTCAAGATTGTCAAAGCACTGCGGCCGATTGAAGCCTCGAGCGTCAAGGATCATGTAGTTCGTGGACAATACAGTCAGGGCGTCATCGACAGTCAGCCCGTGCCGGGTTACTCCGAGGAAGAGGGGTGTGAGACCCAAAGCAGTGACACTGAAACTTTTGTTGCCATCAAAGCCTATGTCGATAACTGGCGATGGTCGGGGGTGCCTTTTTATCTCAGGACTGGCAAACGCATGCCCGACAAAGTCACTGAAATCATCATTCAGTACAAAGCATTGCCGCACCATATTTTTGGAGAAGGTGAGTCGGCGGAGCCCAACCGACTCATCATTCGTTTGCAGCCCAACGAAGGCATCGAGATGACCATGGTCTCGAAACGTCAAAGCCTGCGCGACAAGTTGTCACTGCAAACCCACACCTTGAATTTTGATTTTCGTGAGGACGGTGATATTGACCGTATCCCGGATGCATACGAGCGGCTATTTCTCGATGCCATCAATGGCGACCCATCGCTTTTTGTGGGTCGCGAGGAGATCGAAGAAAGCTGGCGTTGGTGCGATCAACTGATCAGTGCTTGTGAGCAGAGTGGTGTAACGGTAAACGCCTATCAGGCGGGAAGCTGGGGTCCAAGCAAATCGGACTTGCTCATAGACCGTGACGGCCGCAGCTGGAATGTCTGAGCGGCAGGCATTTGCGGACCGAGATACCTTGGATCAGGCGCTGGCCGCGCGTGTCGTGTCGAGTCTGCAACAGGGTATCGCCCAGCGCGGTACGGCTCATCTCGTGGTGTCGGGCGGCAGTACGCCGGTAAATCTATTTTCGATTCTGGCGGATGTTGATATCGACTGGAGTTGTGTCGTGGTGCTCTTGGCGGATGAACGCTGCGTGCCAGTCGACCACGAAGATAGCAATGAGCGGTTGGTCCGGGAAACGTTGCTCACCGCAAAAGCGCACCAGGCCCAATTCGTGTCTCTCCTTCCGACGCCAGAAGATGAAATTGCGAACATAGCAGGTTTATCCACTCTGC
>JAHEJH010000268.1 GCA_024638905.1 Luminiphilus sp. | reverse complement strand
GTTTACGCGCCCCGCGATGGATCAGGTGGTGAACACGAACCCGGGTGGTTTCGGGCGCTTTGCCTCTCGCGGGCGGGGCCTGCCGGAGTTCAATTACGAGCTCCCTGCGGCCACCTTAGTCGATGAAATTCGCACAGAGGGAGAAGGTCAGATCCGCTTGATGTTTACCGGAGCGGGGAACCCGGTGCTGTCCACGCCAAATGGTCGGGCGCTGGATGAGGCACTGGAAGAGTTGGATTTCATGATCTCTGTCGACCCCGCGCTCAACGAAACCACGCGACATGCCGATGTGATCCTGCCGCCCACCTCACCGTTGGAACACGACCACTACGATATCGCTTTCCACAATCTGGCGATTCGCAATACGGCGCGTTACAGCCCGGCGGTGTTCGACAAGCCTGAGGGCGCGATGCACGACTGGGAGATCTTTAGTGAATTGGGTGAGCGCGTTGCGGCGCGAATGAATCTAGAGCCCATGCCCACTTATCCGCCCGACCGTATGGTGGATGCGGCGTTGAGAAGTGGCCCCTATGGCGAACATACGGAGTGGCAACTGAGCATCGACAAGTTGAAAGCCCACCCCTCGGGCATTGATCTGGGTGCGCTAGAGCCGTCGTGTCCCGAGCGCCTGCAGACGCCCAATCAACGCATTCAGCTGGCGATACCCGAGGTGCTGGCTGATATCGAGCGCTTTGTGCAAGACACCGACGCTGCGGGCGATCACTACCGCCTGATTGGGCGTCGACACGTGCGGGATAACAATTCCTGGATGCACAACCATCATCGATTGATGAAGGGCAAGCCGCGCTGTCAGTTGCTGATGCATCCCGATGATGTCGCCAAGGAGGGTTGGCAGTCAGGCATGGTTGTCACCATCGAAAGCCGGGTGGGTGCGATCGATGCCGAACTGGCGGCGTCCGACGAAATGATGCCGGGTGTGGTCAGCTTGCCGCACGGTTACGGCCACGGTCTGTCGGGCACGCGGGGGGAGGTGGCGAGTCGCCATGCGGGGGTCAGTTGCAATGACATTACCGATGAGCAGTTCGTGGACCAGTTGTCCGGTAATGCGGCGGTCAACGGCGTCTCTGTGCGACTCAGCGCGGCCGCAGCCTGAGACGCCCAGGGCGAGATGCGATGAGCGGCAAGCGGATACCGACAACCCAGATCGACAGCGGCCATAAATTTACCAACGACCGCGGCATGTCGGTAATCAAGGATGGCATCAAGGCGTCATCTACAGATTCTGAACGATTGGCCAAGCCGGAATGGTTGCGCATGCGCGTGCAGAGCAGTCCTAAATTTGACGCGGTGCGGAGCATCGTTCACGAGCATGGGTTGGCCACGGTCTGTGAGGAGGCCAAGTGTCCCAACATTGGCGAGTGCTGGAGTGCAGGTACCGCCACTATCATGTTGATGGGCGATGTCTGCACACGTGCCTGCCGGTTCTGCTCGGTCAATACGGGTAACCCCAAGGGCTGGCTGGATCCGCAGGAACCGCAGAATACAGCAGAGGCCGTCCAATTAATGGGCCTGAAATATGTGGTGCTGACGTCGGTGAATCGTGATGATCTGCCCGATGGCGGCGCGGGTCATTACGCCGATGTGGTGCGTGCCACCAAAGCGCTGAATCCGGAGACGGCGGTCGAAGCCCTGACGCCTGACTTCCTAGGTGATCGGTCCGCGGTCGAGACGCTGCTCGATTCTGGTATTGAGGTTTTTGCGCAGAACGTTGAGACGGTGGAGCGGCTGACTCATCCGGTGCGTGACCCCCGCGCGGGCTACCAGCAGACACTGGATGTGCTGGCTGCGGGCAAGGCCTATCGCCCCGGTGTGGTGACCAAGACCTCCTTAATGCTAGGGCTGGGTGAGCGTGACGATGAAATCCAGACCTGCATGGACGACCTTCGGCAGCACGATATCGATGTGCTGACCTTGGGGCAGTATCTGCAGCCAACCCAAAACCACCTGCCCGTTGAGCGGTTTGTGACTCCAGACGAGTTTGATCAATACCGGGAGTGGGGACTCGAGCGTGGTTTCCTCGAAGTGGTCTCAGGTGTCTTCGTGCGTTCCAGCTATCGGGCGGAGCGAGTACTTGAGCACAATAATGTTGGCCTCGGACTGAGTTGACATGTCGGCGCCGGGTCGCCCACAGGTGTTGTATCTCACAACCGTCGATCGACTGACCGGCGCCGCGGGGCTGAGTCGGGAAACGCGGATCGTCGTGGGTGTATTAGCGCGAGATTTTGATCTGTCTTTGGCGATCGCCGGTCCCATTGACGACCAGGAACTGCAGAAGCTGCGTGATCACTTTGCCTCGGTACGCGCCGCCGGGGGCTTCCCCGCGAGCTCCGCCGATCAGCCCGCTGTCGCCGGTTTGCGTGGTCTCGCGAAAGCACGGCTGGGTACAGACATCGTTAACGCGCGCCTTCAGGCCGCTATTCAGCGACGGGCAGAAGGCTTTGAAGCGGTCGTGATCGACGACCTGCTGGCGACACCGTATCTGCCTGCACAACAAAATACGCCCGTTTACTACCTCGCTCACCGCTGCGAGTCGAAAGCGCGATCCAGCACCTGGTGGCGCTGGCTCAGGCAGCGCGAGCAGCGTGCGCTGAGCGAGTGCGAGAAGGCCGCACTCCAGTCGGTATTGGCTGTGTTCGCGAAACCCGAGGTCGCGGGCG
>JAHEJH010000019.1 GCA_024638905.1 Luminiphilus sp. | reverse complement strand
CATCAATGAGACCCTCGGTCATCCGTGTGCCCGCTGTAGGCGCCAGCGCATTGATTTTGACGTTGTACTTGGCGCCCTCTTGCGCCAGCGTATTCATCATGCCGACGACACCCATCTTCGCGGCACCGTAGTTGGTTTGCCCGAAGTTGCCGTAGAGACCGCTGGAGGAAGAGGTCACCACAATGCGGCCGTATTCCTGCTCTTTCATAATGTCCCAGCACGCTTTGGTGCAGTGAGCGGTGCCCATCAGGTGCACATCGGCCACCAACCGGAAGTCCTCGATTGACCCTTTAGAGAAGCTCTTGTCCCGGAGAATACCGGCGTTATTGACGAGGATATCGAGACGACCCCAACGGTCCATGGTCTGCGCGACCATGTCCTTTACCTGATCCAGGTCTGCCACGTTGGCGCCATGGGCCATGGCCTCGCCACCAAATGCTTCGATTTCTGCCACGACATCAAGGGAGGCCTGCGAGTTCGCCCCTTCCCCCGAGACAGAGCCACCGAGGTCATTCACCACCACCTTGGCGCCCCGCTTGGCCAGTTCAATGGCATGGCTTCTGCCCAAACCACCGCCGGCGCCGGTCACCAGCGCTACTTTGCCGTCATATCGAATCGTCATGCTCTGTCTCCTGCTCTCTTAACCAATGATCGACATGCCGAGCCACTCTGCGTAGACCGCAGGGGTATCTTCCCCCTCGATCTCCACAGTGACCGCCTGCTTGACCAAAAACCGATTTGCGTCTTTACGATCAACTGACATGATCTCGGTATGCGCACGCACTCTCTTACCCGCACGCACAGGGTTTAAGAAGCGCACCTTATCCAGTCCATAGTTCACGCCCATGACTATCCCCTCTGGATAGACGCCATTTTCCGCGCACAGCTTGGTCATTAGCGACAAAGTCAAAAAGCCGTGGGCAATCGTGCCACCAAAGGGTGTCTGTGCGGCGGCCGCCTCATCGATATGAATGAACTGATGGTCTTCGGTGCAGTCAGCGAAGGTGTTGATACGCTCCTGATCGATCTCGAACCATTCTCCAGGCGGCAGTTTTGTCCCCGCCTGCGCTTCCATTTCCTCTGGCTTCACCATCATCAATGCCATTGCTGATCTCTCCTCAGTGTTATCGGTATTCAACCATCACGGAATGTCGCGGCGACCTCACCGGCCTCCGCTAAGTATTGCTTGATCTCATTGCGGCCGACGACCATGCGGTGCACCGCGTCGGGGCCATCCGCCAGTCGAAGCGTACGCTGCCCGGACCACATCTCGGCCAAAGGCGTGTCCTGAGACACACCGATGCCACCGTGCATCTGAATCGCGTCGTCAATCACTTTGAGCGCCATGTTAGGTACCACCGTCTTGATCATCGAAATCCAGATGCGTGCTTCCTTCGGCGACGTACGATCCATCATCCAGGCCGTTTTGAGCGTAAGCAGTCGGGCCTGTTCGATATTCATCCGGGCATCCGCGATGATGTCGATGTTGCCGCCCAACTTGTACAAAGGCCGGCCAAACGCTTCACGCTCGGTCGCGCGCTCGCAAAGCAACTCAAGCGCTTTTTCCGCTGAACCGATGGAGCGCATGCAGTGGTGGATGCGACCCGGTCCCAGACGTCCCTGCGAGATTTCGAAGCCGCGGCCGGGCCCAAGAATGATGTTGTCCTTGGGCACCCGCACATTTTCGAGCTTGACGCGCATGTGTCCGTGCGGCGCATCTAACATGTTGAACACTTTGAGAGGTCGGACAATATTCACCCCGGGGGTATCCATCGGCACAAGGATCTGCGACTGCTGGAGATGCTTGGGCGCCTCGGGGTCGGTTTTGACCATGCAGATCATCACCTTGCAGCGGGGGTCGCCGGCGCCAGATGTCCAATGCTTCTCGCCATTGATGACCCACTCGTCTCCCTCGAGGGTGGCTGAGGTACAAATATTGGTCGCATCAGATGAGGCGACATCCGGCTCGGTCATGCCGAAGCAGGAACGGATCTCGCCCGCGAGCAATGGCTCCAGCCACTGCTTTTTTTGGGCCTCACTGCCATATTTATGGAGCACTTCCATATTTCCGGTATCGGGTGCGGAGCAGTTAAAGACCTCGGCAGCCAAGCGGGACTTGCCCATCTCCTCGGCCAGGTACGCGTATTCGACCGTATCGAGGCCAGAACCCTCCTCACCAGTGAGGAAGAAGTTCCACAATCCGGCCTCGCGCGCCTGGGTTTTCAGCGAGGCCATGATCTCCGTCTGACGGTCCGTGAGGACAAACGGATCATCAACTTCGATCTCGGCAACGAACTCGTGCTCCACTGGCATGACCTGCTCGTTAATGAAGCTTCGGACCCGCTGGAGCAGCGGCGCCACCTTTTCTGAAATTCCCAAATCCATGACGTTTACCTCAAGCGGGGGCCTGATGGGCCTGTCGGTTCACTAAGCAGAGGCGCAGCTGACAGCGAGTGCTTGCCGCCTCTAAGATGGCAAATTAATGGCATAAATTATGTCATTAAATCCAGAAGCCTGCACCACTGTGGTTTCACCAGTGGCTTCTGACCGGCGGCCGACATTAGCGCATGGGCCTGCGCCGGACAAGGCACGTCATCATGCCAATCACCGATAACTACTATTATGAACCGCTATACCCGGCTTTCCCACAGGGAAAAATTGTTGAGGCAGAACCCATAATTCATATTTTTATCAGCGAGTTATGCTCCCGTAGCAATTAGGCTGGCACCGGCAGCATGAGAGATTCTTTGACCTGCTCCATCACCACGTAGCTGGAGGAATCCAGTACCCCGGGTAAGGTCAGTAAAGTCTCTCCCAGAAGAATACGGTAGGCGTTCATGTCGGCAACCCGCGCCTTCAGCAGGTAGTCAAAATTCCCCGACACCAAGTAGCACTCCTGCACCTCTGGTAAGTCCACTGCGGCCGAGGTGAACGCCTCAAAGATGTCCTGCGATGTTCTGTTCAAACTGATCTGAACGAACACCACCAACCCTCTGTCCAGGGCACCCGGATTCAGCACTGCTTGATAGTGCTGTATCACGCCTTCTCGTTCGAGCCTCCTGACCCGCTCCTTACAAGGCGTGGTACTTAAGCCCACCTTGCGCGCGAGCTCCGTGTGCGGCATCCGCGCATCTTGCTGCAGTAAACGCACAATATTCCGGTCGATCTTGTCCAGTTGATGTGACTGATGATTCACCCCTTCAACCTCCTGCATCCACAGGG
Source organism: Luminiphilus sp. (assembly GCA_024638905.1). Taxonomy (GTDB): domain Bacteria; phylum Pseudomonadota; class Gammaproteobacteria; order Pseudomonadales; family Halieaceae; genus Luminiphilus. Next base: position 10,150 of record JAHEJH010000019.1, on the reverse strand, counting down.
CAGCACCCTTAACTCTAAGATGATATATCTTAAAAATATCTTATATATAGTCATAGTATCTTTTTTTAAACATTTTTAGTGACGAATATGCTTGTTTTGGGGCTAAAAAAAGCGTTTTCGACCTTCTTTGCCCCAACTGAGCGAGGCAAAATGCCGCCAATTTCGTTGTCGGAGACAACACCATGCAGCTTGGCGTCCCAAAAGAAATCAAAGCACAGGAATTCCGGGTCGGTATGACGCCGGCCGGCGTCAGAGAACTGGTCAGCACAGGCCATACTGTTCTGACTGAATCCGGAGCCGGCGACGCGATTGGCTTGACTGATGACCTTTACCGCGCTGCCGGGGCCTCGGTGGTCGAGACCGCCGAGCAGGTTTTCGCCGAGAGCGACATGATCGTCAAAGTCAAAGAACCCCAACCGCATGAGTGCCGGCAACTGCGGCCTGAACAGCTGCTATTTACCTACCTGCACCTCGCGGCCGACCCGCACCAGGCAGAGCTGCTGATGAACTCAGGGGCAACCTGCATCGCCTACGAGACGATCACATCGCCACAGGGCGGTCTTCCCTTGTTGGCGCCCATGAGTCTTGTGGCAGGCAGGCTCTCGGTGCAGGCAGGCGCCCACCACATGGAAATTCATCAGGGCGGCAACGGTACACTCCTAGGCGGCGTACCGGGTGTGGCACCTGGGAAAGTCCTCGTCCTAGGCGGCGGCGTTGTGGGCAGCAGTGCGATCCGGGTAGCACTGGGCATGGGCGCAGACGTGACAGTGCTGGACCGATCTGTCAGCCGCTTGAGCGAATTAGATGAACAATACCGAGGGCAACTCCGCACGGTGTACTCCACGGCGGAGGCCGTGGAGGAGCATGCCCACGACGCCGATCTGATTATCGGCGCTGTGCTCATACCCGGCGCGTCTGCGCCCAAACTGATCACCGCTGAAATGCTGGCTGATTTTAAGCCCGGCACAGTGATGGTCGACGTCGCCATCGATCAAGGCGGATGTTTCGAGACCTCGCGACCCACCACCCATGCTGATCCCACCTATGTGGTCGACGGCGTGGTGCACTACAGCGTGGCCAACATGCCAGGCGCTGTAGCCAGAACTGCGACGATGGCGTTAACCAATGCGACCTTACCCTACGTCATGCGTTTGGCGAGCGAGAGAGTGGAATCGCTGATGGCAGAGGACAAACACTTCGCAGCAGGCCTCAATGTTGCCAACGGCATGCTTATGCACCCTGCCGTGAACGAAGCGCTGTCGTCACATTTTCCCCAGCTGACGCCAGACACTCGATTCTCAGGCCAGCACATGAGTCAACAGCCTGACAGCAAAGGCCCTGAGGCCGCGGTCCATGCAAAAGTCGCACAGCTCAATTAAGATGGGCGGGCGACCGGTTATGGAAGACCAAAAATGAAGCACTTTTTGCGCAGGAAGCGCCTCGAGAGATTGCGGAAGTCGCTCGTGGGAAAAACCTTCGTCGAGATCAAAAATGGCAGGGGGATCACCCATCGGATTCTCTGGGTGAGCCAGTCGCGCTTTGGCGACAAGCCCATTCGCGTCGGCATCAAATCCTCCAACAGGGCAACCGTGCGTTGGGTACCTCACCACACTTTTGCGGCCGCCAGCCAGAGGGCCGTCTATGGCTTCGAGTGCCGGCGGCGCCAAAAGGTCGCTGACCTCGCGCATGCAGAGCGTCGCCAGCCACTGAGTGCAGGGCGCGAATCGATACCGGATGTGCCGTCTGTGGCAGAATCAAAAGTAGGTCAAGTGGCCGCCCTCATCGATTACCCCTGAGCGCCATAAACAGCTTCTACTTCGTTAAAACGGAGCCACCGTGCATAAAGTCCAAGCCGATATTGAGCAACTATCCGAACTGATATTGTCGTACTCGATGGAACGACTGCGGATGGATCCGCCATCGATCGATCACCCTCTTTCCCAGACGACGCTCGAGGAACTTGCAGGCCAGACTATTACTGAGGGGGGGCTGGGAGGCGAGGAGGCACTGAAGCTCTTCGTCGAGACTTTGGCGCCCGCCTGTATCTCTGAGGATCACCCACGATATCTGGCCTTCGTACCCACAGCCCCCTCGGAAGCCTCAACCCTTTTTGATCTGGTTGTCGGGGCCTCCAACATCTGTGCAAGTAGTTGGCTCGAAGGCGCAGGTGCCATCTACGCAGAAAACCAGGCGCTGCGGTGGATTTCTGATATCGCGGGGCTACCTGCAGAGGCGGGCGGCGTGTTCGTAAGCGGCGGGACAGCGGGCAATCTCTCAGCCCTGGTTGCCGCGCGCCACGATTGGCGGCAGACACACCCGGAATACAACAGCCAGCGCGGACTGATTATTTCCTCTCGCGGTGCGCATGCGTCGGTGGAACAGGCGGCGCAGGTCATGGATGCCGATTTGGTCCAGTCAGGCGGGCACCGGCTTACCGGGGAGGATGTCGCGGCGACGATTGCTGAACTCAGCCCAGAGGACCGGGCACGGTTGTTTGCCGTGGCGTGCACAGCCGGCACCACCAATCTCGGCATCATCGATGACATGCAGGGAATCGGTGAAATCTGCGCCAAAGAAAATCTCTGGTTCCACGTGGACGGTGCATACGGCGGCGCGGCGTTGGCGGCACCGTCGACCCGGCCGCTCTTTGACGGCATTGAACGCGCAGACAGCTTTATCGTGGACCCTCACAAATGGCTGTTTGCGCCCTTTGACTGTTGCGCACTGATTTATGCCGATCCCGCGAAGGCACGCAAAGCGCATCGCCAACACGGTGACTATCTCGAAGTGTTTTACGGCGGCATCTGGAATCCCAGTGACTACGCGCACCACCTATCTCGCCGCGCACGTGGTCTGCCTTTCTGGTTCAGCCTGGCTGTTCACGGAACAAAAGCCTATGCCGATGCGGTTGAAACCACGCTGGATTGCGCGCGTGAGGCAGCGACCATGATCGAGGCGCACCCCAACCTGGAAATGGTCACCGAGCAGCGCCTATCGATCTGCGTCTTTCGCCGCATCGGCTGGACACCGGAAGATTACAAACAGTGGAGTGATGCGTTACTGGAACGTGGCGATGGACTGGTCACCCCCACCAAACACGAGGGCGAGACGGTGCTGCGATTCTGCATCGTCAATCCGCGAACCAACCGCGACGACATCCAGCTGATACTCGACACCCTCTAGCCCGATAACAACGCTACATCGCGGGGCACAAATGCCCCGTTACACCCCTCTTTGCGCTTCTTAATCGCCCTCGGTATGTTATGGGTGTGGTCCAAGACCGATCACGCTCGAAAAAAAACAACGACCCATGGCACGAGGGTAACCGAATGTCTGACACCTTTATTTGCGCCTATACCCTGAACGGTGATGGCTCGGGCACAGCACTCGATGAAGCGGGATTAAATTCAGGCTCCGCGGCTGGCAAGCCGTTATGGGTTCACCTCAGTGCCCGGGCGGCCGGGGCTCGCCGCTGGCTGGAAAAAGACGCCCAACTCCCGGACGAGACCCTCGTTGACGCGCTCTTGGCCGAGGACACCCGGCCACGCATGCAGATCCGGGAAGATGGGGTGCTTCTGATCCTCCGGGGCGTCAACTTGAATGACAATGCAGAGCCTGAGGACATGGTGTCCATTCGTATTTGGGTCGACAACCGCCGTTTTATTTCGGTTCAGCTGCGCAACCTCCGTGGTGTGGAAGAAATGCAGGGGCTGCTGCAGTCCGGGACAGGCCCTGTCGACATCGGTGATTTGGTAACCACCTTTATAGAGGGGTCTATTGTGCGCATGTCGCCCGTCATGGGTGATCTGGCTGACGGGATCGATGAACTGGAAGACCGCATCCTCCAAATGGACCTGTCAGGCATCCGGGAACAAATCGTCTCAACCCGACGCCAGGCCATCATCTTCAATCGGTTTCTTGCACCTCAAAGGGACATTGTGCAGCGACTGACAGAAGCGAGCATTTCATGTCTGAATGAAGATCACGTTCTGCGGCTGCAGGAAGCTCAAAATGACATCACGCGATTCGTTGAAGATCTGCAGGCCTTAAGAGAGCGCTCGCATTCGGTGCAGGAAGAGGTGGCCAACATTCTGACCGAGAAACTGAACCGCAACACGTATGTGTTCTCTATCATCGCAGCCATATTCTTACCACTCGGCTTTCTGACCGGACTGCTGGGTATCAACGTGCCGGGCATCCCCGGCGCGGACGATCCCGAAGCCTTTCTCATATTTTGCGGCATTCTGATTGCGGTGGTTGTTGCACAGGTTGCTTTATTCAAAAAGCTGCGCTGGTTTTGAATTTATCCGTAACATGGATGCTGCTGCGCAGATGGCAGCACATCTCGCCTCTTACTTAGGATTCTGCCGCTATGAAAAGAATTGCTCTCATCGCCACGCTGGTGTTTGCCAGCGTGGCACTGTTTACGCCCTGGCTGTTTGGCGAGGCCCGCGGCAAACAAACGGCCTCGCGATTAGAGGGGCCTTACCCGCTGACTTTTCCGGAAGACTTCGCCTGGGGCGTAGCGGTCGCTGCACAACACGTTGAGCATCAGCAACCCAGTGACTGGACTGCCTTTGAACGACGCGTCATTCGTGAGGGCAAGACCGGCACGGGTGACCAACCGGGACAGGCCAAGCCGGGACATATTCGCGACCTCGACAAATACTCTGAAACAGTGCGCCGGAAGAAAGTCGATTTCGACGGCCGCTACGCTGATGATTTTGAGCAGCTGGCTGAACTAGGGCTGAACAGCTATCGCTTCAGTCTCTCATGGGCACGCTTATTCCCCCGTGCGGATATGAGCGAACCCGACCAGGACGGCGTCGCTTTTTATCAGGATGTCATCGCGGCCGCCAAGGCAAACGGACTCGAACCGCATGTGTCGCTGTTTGACTTTTCAACTCCCGAGTGGTTTTGGGAAGAACAGGGTGGACAGCGAGGTTGGGAGCGGCCCGACGCGCTGACCCATTGGCGCCGCTACGTGGAGGCGGTATCTGAATTATTGGGCCCGGAGATTGACTACTGGTGCACGCTGAACGAACCCATGGTTTATGTATTGTGGGGCTACATTGAGGGCATCTTCCCGCCGCTGGAGCAACGAGCAGGCCCTGCCGATGTCGCTCCGGTGGTCGCACAACTGCTTCGAGCCCATGCCGACGCGTATCGCATCCTGCACGCCGATGCCGATGAACGGGGTCAATCTATCGCTGTTGGCCTCACGCAACACACCCGCGCCTTCGAGCCCTGGCGTAACTGGCACCCCATCGACCGACTGACCGCAGAGTTTGTGCAGCAGGCCTTTATTTGGGATGTCTTTGACGCCATTGAGAGTGGCCGCTACGCCATGACCAACACTGACTTCACCGCTGACATCGAGGGTCTTGCGGGCACTCAGGACTATGTCGGCATCAATTATTACGGCCGCTTTTACGTGCAAATGGATATCGATGCCATGGCCGCGGGTCCGGTGACCCATACCCACGACCCCAATGACCAAGAAGAGCTGACCAGCGACCTAGGGTGGGCGCTTTATCCGATTGGGTTTAGTGACGTGCTAAATGAGGCTTGGACACGCTACGGCAAGCCGATCCAGATACTGGAGAACGGCATTGCCGACGCGGCTCAACCCGACTCACTGCGCCAGACCTTTATGGTCACTCACCTGCGCGAAGTCTGGTATGCCATGAACGTTCTCGGCGTCGACATCGACGGATACTTCCACTGGTCCCATTTGGACAATTTCGAATGGGCGGAGGGCTTCGGCCCACGATTCGGTTTATTCTCTGTGGACTATGAAAACGACTTTGCGCGCACACCGCGCGACAGTGCAGGCATCTATGCAGAGATCATCCGCGGTGGCATCACCGACACAATGTGGGCGCAACATCGCGGACCCTTTTAACTAGGGTAGGGGTCTCCGCTCGAATCGAAGGCCTTTGCAAGGGGCTTTTTAACCAGCCGAGTCACTTCCATTGGGGGTTAAGATTCCAGCGTGTGGACAAAAGCGGGGTCTAGCGAACACACTTTTCGCGACATGGACAACATGGGTATCTCAGCGTGATGCAATTGCGTAGCGGTGTACTGGTCTTGGCGCTCACGGTGATCGCCGGTTGCGCTGGGCCTGTGCGCGCACCCTTTGAGGCGCCCCAAGAAGAGAGGGCGCTGCCCGCGGCGCCATCTGGCCTACTCGCCTCGCTAGAACAACGCATTCAGACCCAGGCCGGGACCCCAGAGACGATAGATAACCCGAGGACCTCGACCTCGGGATTCAAGCTGCTCGATCGTAGCGAGGAGGCCTTGAGGTGGCGCCTAGCGCTGATCGACGCCGCCACACGAAGCATCGACACCCAGTACTACCTTTATCATGGCGACAGCACCGGATTGATCCTTACCAGCCGATTGCTGGCCGCCGCTGATCGCGGCGTGAGAGTGCGGGTCCTGATTGACGATATGGGCACCCTTGCCCTCAGCCCCTCACAAAAAAAGCTGCGCGACAGTATGGGTGCGCTGATGATTGCCCACCCCAATATTTCATTTCGGCTGTTTAACAGCAGCGACAATCGCAACGCGCTGGGTCGAGGTTGGGATTTCGCAACAGACTTCGAGCAACTCAACCATCGCATGCATAACAAATCGCTGACTGTCGACAATCGCGCCACCATTGTCGGGGGCCGGAATATCGGTGACGAGTACATGGGTCTGCACGATCATTTCAATTTCCGCGACATCGATGTCATGGGAATAGGCGCCGTGGCTAGGCAAACCTCTGACGTGTTTGATCTGTTTTGGAACAGCGGCTGGGTCATTCACCCCAACCAAACCACGCGGGACAAAGCGGAAGCCGCAGCGCCTAGCCAGCGCGCGGCGATGGAACGGGAATTGCGGAGCTCCCAAGAACTGGAGCGATTCTCACTGAAGCCGCAAAGCTGGGAATCTGAATTCAGTGCCCTGTTGCCTGCGCTTCACCTCGGGAGCAGCGAAGTACTGACCGACCGACCGGGACCGGACGGCATCAGCAACGATCTGTATGAATGGATTACCAACACGATCCCCAAAGTGAAAACAGAACTGCTGGTCACCAACGCCTATCTCATACCCGACACCAGTGGCGTGGACCTGCTGGCAGGCCTGACTGAGAAGGGTGTCGACATCCAGATCCACACTAATTCACTGGCTTCCCACGACGTCCCCGCGGTGAACAGTCACTACAAAGCCTGGCGGGCACCGATGCTACAAGCCGGTGCGTCGCTGTTTGAGGCCCGCCACGATGCTGCAATCAAAGTATCGGTGGTCGATACGCTGCCTGTCTCAGCCAAATATATGGGGCTTCATTCCAAGTCGATGGTGATCGATCGCCGCTTCGCCATCATCGGTTCTGCCAATTTGGACCCGCGCTCAGCCTTCCTGAACTCGGAGATGATCGCCGTCATTGACAGCGAAGGGCTGGCCGGGGAGCTGGCACAAATCATCCTGCGTGATATGGCCCCGGCAAATAGCTGGGAAGTGGGACTGGATGACGACGGCAAGCTCCAGTGGCAAAACGACGTGGAAACCACCCAGCGGCAACCGGCTCGGGATAGCTTTCAACCGATTGCGGATTGGTTCTTCATGCTGTTTCCCAAGCGATTTTATTGAAGGCGATTTCAATCAGAGCGCCTTCATTGACGGCGACCCGACTGAGAGAGGCTTTATTAAATGTGGCTTGGTTAAAAGTGGCTCGGCTGCGAGCGACTGGACCGAGTACAACATGAGGCTGCTCCCAGTGCCGCTTCAGCCTCACCCCACCTCCCTGTGACCGGCAAATCACACAGCTGACATGTCGTCGAACCGCCCGCATCGCGAACAGAAAAAAAACACTGTTGACTGTTTTTGAGGTGGGGGTTACCTTGCCTGAGCGCTTGGGGGCGACGAATGTCGACCTGCACATTGCATCCGGGATGTAATCTGTTGCAATGTCACCTCAACTGAGAAAGCCATCAAAATCAAAACATCCAAGGAGACCCAACGTGTCCATTCCAAAGGAAACCCTCCTGCACGCGTATCGCACGATGAAGACGATTCGCGAATTCGAAGAGCGGGTCAACGCAGAAATTATGAACGGTCAGATCCCCGGCTTTACTCACCTTTACACGGGCCAGGAAGCCAATGCTGTCGGTGTCTGCGCCCACCTCGACGAGAGCGACACCATCATCTCGACTCATCGCGGCCACGGGCACTGCATTGCCAAGGGCGCAGACGTATCGGGCATGATGAAAGAGCTGTTCGGTTCTTCTGAGGGGTTGTGCAAGGGCAAAGGCGGGTCCATGCACGTCGCGGACATCGACAAAGGCATTCTGGGTGCGAACGGCATCGTCGCAGGAGGCCCACCCATTTCAGTGGGCTCGGCACTGGCCGCGAAGATTCGCAAAAACGGCAAAGTCGCCGTGTCGTTTTCGGGCGATGGCTCGGTCAACCAGGGCACATGCTTTGAAGCCATGAACATGGCCGTCGTATTGCAGGTGCCCGCCGTCTTTGTCATAGAAAATAACTATTACTCTGAGCACACACACATTGACTACGCTGTGGGCTGTGACGATTTGAAGGCGCGTACAGAAGCGTTCGGTTTCCCTGTTTTTGTTGCCGATGGCGCAGACTTCTTTGCCGTGCATGAAGCCGCTGGCAAGGCCATCGCTCATGCCCGCGAAGGCAACGGTCCAGCGGGCGTATTTGCCGAGCAAGGTCGATATCACGGCCACTTTGTGGGGGATCCGCAGGCCTATCGTGGCGAAGGGGAGCTAGAAAACCTGCGCGAAAACCACGACCCATTGAAAGTGTTTCGTGAACATATGGCGGCCTCGGGGGATCTCACTGAAGCAGAATTAGATGCTATCGACGCCGAGGTCATGGCTGAAATCGAACAATCTGTGATGGATGCCAAGGCGGCGGCAAGACCGACGCCTGAGCAGGTCACTGCAGATGTGTATATTCAATACGGCGCTACGGCGTAAGGGGGGGCGTACCATGCCTGAAAAAACGATGCGTGACGCGATCAACGAGGCCCTGCATCAAGCAATGGAGCAGGACGAGTCGGTCTTCGTCATTGGTGAAGACGTCGCGGGCTGCAACGGCAGTGCCGGCGACGTGGGTTCGGTCGGCGGTGTCTTCGGCGTGACCACTGGAATCTACAATCGCTGGCCGGACCGCTGTGTAGATACGCCTATTTCCGAATCAGCCATTGTTGGTGCTGCAGCCGGCGCTGCGCTGGTGGGAATGCGTCCCGTTGCTGAAATTATGTTTGCCGATTTTATTGGCGTCTGCATGGATCAAATCGTTAATCAGATGGCTAAGTTTCGCTACATGTTTGGCGGCAAGAGCCGATGCCCCGCGGTTATTCGATTTTCTGCCGGCGGCGGCTTTAGCGCGGCGGGGCAGCACAGTCAGGCGATGTATCAAGTCATGACCTCATTTCCAGGAATCAAGGTCGTAGTTCCCTCGAATGCCTATGATGCCAAAGGGCTCCTGCTGTCAGCGATTCAGGACGATGATCCCGTGCTGTTCTTCGAGCCCAAGGTGCTTTATCAAGAAACGGCAGAAGTGCCGGATGAGATGTACACCATTCCATTTGGTCAGGCCAATTTTGTCCGCGAGGGCGACGACGTCACCGTGGTGGCGTTTGGGCAAATGGTGCCCAAGGCGGCCGCAGCGATCGATGCGCTGGCGGCGGAGGGCGTCAGCTGTGATCTGATCGACCCACGAACGACTTCACCCCTTGATGAAAATGCGATCCTCGAATCAGTCCAAGCCACTGGCCGACTGGTTGTGGTGGATGAGGCGCCTCCTCGTTGCGGTCTGACCGCAGATATTGCGGGCCTCGCTGCAGATAGAGCCTTTAGCAGCCTTAAGGCCCCAATCAAGCAGGTCTGCGCACCGCACAGCCCGACCCCATTCTCTCCAGAGCTTGAGGCGGCGTACTTGCCAGACGCAGACAAAATCACGGCAGCGATCAAAGCCACACTGGCTTGATTAAGGCGACATCAGGAGCAGATCTGTGAGCGATATCTATCCCATCGCGGTGCCCAAATGGGGTATCGAAATGGTCGAGGGCACCATCACCACCTGGAACAAATCAGAGGGCGATGCCATTGCCAAAGGCGATGAAGTCTTCGAA
>JAHEJH010000264.1 GCA_024638905.1 Luminiphilus sp. | reverse complement strand
GTGTCGGCACTTTTGCCTTTGGTCCATTGCGTGCCCCGTTCGAGCTGAAAGACCCGTTCAGACACGTCGTTGCCGACGCAGAAGCCCGCGACGTGACTCATGGCGTCCTCAATCGGAATATTCGCACCCGCCTTACAGAACACGACTGCGAGCTCTGCCTCCCAGTCGAGCTGGGTACCCCCCTTGGGCATCATCACCGGGTCGTTGGGCCCGTTAATGGCGCTCGCTGCGGTCAGCATGAACATGGGTTCTTCGGGAGGCTCCAGGCCCGCTTCGGCAGCGTGCTTGCCATAGGTCAGCGCGCAGCCGACGATTTTGCCGGGTCGAAATACGGGTGCGCCTAAACGGGTGTCGGCGGATAGTGCAGGCAGGGTGTCGGTGTCCAAGGCGGCGACCTGTGCCAGCGTCTCGGGCGTCAGCGTTTGCCACGACCAGTCCGCGACGGTGCCACTCAGGTCTCTGAGCGTTCCCGCGGCGTCGACCAAGCCCGCTTGCTCGGCACCGGCATCACCCCATCGCACCAGCTTCATGGCGTTTTCCCCAGGGTGTGTTGATACATACCCGCAAGATCGACGCCTCGCGCTTTGGCTGCCTGAAAACCCGAAACGGTATCGGCAATCCCGGCTTCCAATGGGCGGCAGTCTGGTAAGCCAATGAGCTGCTCCAGCGCGCCGCTGTTCGCTTCGGCGGGGAAGGGCATCGGGTCTCCGGTCGCCTCAATCGCGGCATCAGGGTAATGGTTGTTCAGTAATGCCAGCATCTTGGTCACGGTGGCCGGCGTGCCGTTGAGGTCGAACACGTGGGCCCCCTCAAAAGAGCGGCTGGCCGCTGCGATGAAGCGCTCGGCGGCATCCGCCACGTAAACAAAACCCACGTCACCGGTGAAGGGGATGGTGTAAGCCTCGCCGACCTCGGCGGCCATCAGCGCGATGGTGGGCGCAGCGCTCATGCCCTGATCACGACCCGGTCCGTAAATGATGGCGGGGCGAATCCCAACGCTCGATACACCCCAGTCTTGCCAGTACACGGCGGCCATCTGCTCGCCGCAGATCTTGTGCGCGCCGTAGAGGGTCGCCAGCCAATCATTGTCGCCCATGGCGGGTGCTGCAACCGAGCTGGCATAACTCATCCGTGTAATGCCCCGCTGCCTCGCCAATTCCAGCATATGGATGCTGCCCATCACGTTGATGCGCGTGCTGCCAACGGGGTCTGCCTTGCAAAAGGGTACCTGTAGGGCGGCGAGGTGAATAATCGCCTCGATATTGTGCGTCTCTGACACCTCAAGCAGGCGCTCAAAATCAGTGATATCGCCCAGCTCCCAGGTGACGGACTGCGCGTCGGGCATGATCAGATCCAGGCGCTCGCGATTCTCGGCGATATCGAACACCACGGGCGTGGCACCCAACTCGCGCAGCTGTTTAACCACCCAGGCGCCAATACAGCCCGCGGCACCGGTGATGAGTACGGCCTTACCCGCAAGCTCTGCGCTGTGGCTCATGACGACTTCTTCTCCAGTTTGTCGCTGAAGCTCACCAGTCGTCCGATCGCTGCATTAATGCGGGCGCTGAGTTCGGCGGGGTGATCCTCCAGTGCGATCTCACCCAGCAGGCTTTCTAGGCGTGCCTGGGTGCGCCAGATCTCATGGCGGGCGAGCTCCGGGCAGATGCCGGGGTCATCCCAGTCGGCCATGTTGAGGGTATTGGTACTGTCGGGGGCGTTTGCGGGCAGCACCTCAAACGAGGGAATCATGGTAATGCGATCGGCACGCTCCAGAAGTCGGCAGGCGCGGTGAAAAATCATGGTGCCCTGCTGCATAAAGCCAAAGCCGGCCTCGGGGAAAGGAATCGTCACGACCCGGTCCTCAGGCAGCGCCGTGTCGACACCTTCTTCGCCCGTGATACCCAAGAGCGCCTGACCTTCCTGCTTGGTGCCATGAAAGTACTGGAATTCCCCCCCCTTCAAGACGCTGGGGTCGGTGATCATCATGACGATATCGAAGGCGACCGAATCCACGTGCCAGGTATCGATCGCGCGGGAAATGTCCTCGGGCGCGTAGTTGATGCCGCAGGCCACGGCGGGCACCGAATGGCGTCCCAGTGGGACCCCGGCGATGTCTGACAGGTGTGCCGCCAGCTCGGGGCTGTCGCAGAAGTCGCGGATGAATTGCGAGCGGTAGCCTGCGCCGCGCGCGTAGCTGCCTAAACGATTGGCGCCGGTGCCTTCGTTGGCGTTCCGGTTGTGGTAGATCTGATCGCAGACATGGCGCATGGCGGCGACGCCCTCTCTCGAGAGAATGCGGAAGGCGTTGCTGACGGCAAAGCTGGAGGCACAATCCGCAAGATCCGATTCCTGATATCCCAAAGTGGCGAGATCGGTGGTCTCGGAGGGCATTTCGAGCGCCAAGTGCTGGCCGGGATCGAACGTGGGCTCGTCTGCCAATGGCAGATAGTCAGACGGTCTGCCAGGGGGAAAGGGGAGTGTGTCGGCGGGTGCGGTCATAGCGAACTCGCGAGCGGGTGATGTTCAGGCGCCGGCGCGGGAATTGCGGCGACGTCGCCGTTTGGGCGCGTCAGGTGATTCAACCACTTTGGCTTCCGGCGGGGCAACCACCGAGAAAAGATTTGGGAACGGGTCGCTCTGATGCGGAAGACCCATTGCACCCACAAGTGGGCCTGAAAGTCATCGGCTACC
>JAHEJH010000255.1 GCA_024638905.1 Luminiphilus sp. | reverse complement strand
GACTGGCAGCAGATGCGCTTAGCGCGCAAAAATCGCAAGTCAGGTGATGCCGATGATGCGACCGAGGCAGTGCCTGCCTCGATCTGATTTATCGCACGCCGTGCATCATGCGCTTGAGCACCGGCGACAGGACCAGTAACACCGCGCCGCCAGCCAAACCGATCGTGAGCAGCTGACTGAACAATTCGGTGTAGCCCGACAATGCGTCGGTAAGGTTGAGACTCCCCTCATTGGCGGGGCGGGCAGCAATGGTGGCGATTTGCGCGGCGACATACGAAGAGTAGGCCGACGCCAAAAACCACGTGCCCATCATCACACCGACCACTGACGGGACCGCGAGTTTGGTGACCGCCGACAGCCCCACCGGACTCAGGCACAGTTCACCCGTGGTATGTAGCAGGTAAGCCACGATGAGCCACCAGGCGGAGACCACGCCCGCCTGATCGGGGAATTGCGCGCCATAAACCAGTGCGCCAAAACCCAGACCTGCCTGAGCAATGCCGAGTGAGAACTTCACCGGCGTGCTGGGTTCCCAGCCTCGCCGTCCGAGCCGGATCCAGAGCAGGGCAAAGAGCGGTGCCAGAGAGAAAATGAAGAAGGAATTGGCGGCGCCGAATTGCGCGGCGGTGAGGGTCATGCCAAACAGCGTCTTGTCGGTGACGCGGTCCGCGTACAACGTCATAGAGCCGGCACCCTGCTCGAACAGCGCCCAGAAGACGACCGTTGAAAGGGTCAGCAAAATCAGCACAAACATGCGTTCGCGTTCAACTTTGGAGCAGCGAAATAGCAGGAACCACCCCAGCCCCGCCAACACCGTTAATGACAGGACATCCAGCAGCGTACCGACCGTGTCGGTCAGCTGAACCAGCTGCCAGACCGCGCCCACCATGAGGAAACTGCCGGCGTAAATAGCACGCTCGATAGTCAACCCGGGGATGCCAACCCCTTGCGTGAGGCGCTCCGGGTGCTCAGGTTCACCATGGCCCATGAGGGTTTTTTGTCCCCACTGGAAAACAATGAGACCCAGGAGCATGCCAATACCCGCCGCGCCAAAGCCCCAAGACCAGCCATAGACCTCACCCAGCCAGCCGCAAAGCAACGTTGCGCTGAAGGCACCGATGTTGATGCCCATGTAGAAAATCGTGAAGCCGGCGTCCCGGCGGGGGTCACCCTCGGGGTAGAGCTTGCCGACCACCGTGGAAATATTGGGCTTGAGAAATCCGACGCCGACCACAATCAACGCCAGTGAGAGATAGAAGATCGACAGCGCCTGATCATCGCGGACGATACCGGCAGCGGTCTGACGGGCCGCCTCACCCTCAAACGCCATGCCGAGATGCCCAGCGACAAGGAGCAAGCCGCCAAAGGTGACCGCTTTGCGCATGCCGATAAAACGGTCGGCGATGAGGCCGCCCAGCACGGGCAACGCGTAGACGAGTGAGGCGTAGCTGCCCAGTACACCGAGACCTGCCGCGTCGGAGAACAGGTGGTACTTGGTGAGGTAGAGGAGCAGCAGGTACTTCATGCCGTAGAAGGAGAAGCGCTCCCACAATTCTGTGGCGAAACAGATATATAACCCGCGAGGGTGGCCCCACAGATCGTTGCCGGTGTCTTCAGCCAATGTGGTCATTGCGTCGTGTCCTCGCAGGTAGTGATCAGGCGGCGCTTGCTAGCCTTGGATGGCCTTGCAGGGCCAACGCCATGTCGTCGGGGTCGGTGATCCTTTTGACCTCACTGAACAAGGCGGCGGCCTGTGGGTAATAGACCTTCAGATAGACGAGCCACTGCTTCACCGGATTGACCGCGTAGCGAGGATCGTACAGCGCCTGGTTGCGCGCCAAAAACGTCACCAGTAGCTGCTGTGCCTCAGACCAGCTGAATGTTGGTCCAGCCTCGCCCCGGCCGGCCGCAACGATCGCGGCGCCGAGATCCGGGCGGCAGAGCGCGCCCCGGGCGAGCATGAAAGCACCGCAGCCGCTGATTTCAGCGCAACGTGCTACATCGGCGGGCGTCCAGAGCTCACCATTGGCGATGACCGGGTAGGGGAGCGCCAGGCGCGCTTTTCTCAGTTGGTGCCAGTGTGCTGGCGGCCGGTAGCCCTGCCGTTTGGTGCGGGCGTGGATGGTGATCTCGGAGAGGGCAACGCCTGACAGCGCATCGAGAATCTCCTCAAATTGTTCGTCGCTGTCATAGCCCAGACGGATCTTTGCCGTGACTGGGGTGTGCTCGGGAACACTATCGCGCACCTGTTCGCAGATCGATCTGATCAGTTGGGGGGAGCGTAATAAAACTGCGCCGCCTTGCGATCGATTGACGGTTTTCGCAGGGCAGCCGAAATTCAGGTCAATACCCGGTGCGCCAAGGGCGGCTGCACGCGCTGCGTTAGCGGCCATCAGCTCGGGGTCAGAGCCCAGGAGTTGAAGGTAGACAGGGGTGCCTGAAGGAGTGAGTCCACCTTGTCGCAGTTCAGGGGCATAACGAAAAAAAACCCGCTTCGGGAGGACAGTTTGAGATACGCGGACGAATTCGGTCACGCAACGCTCGTAACCGCCAATGGCGGTGAGCTGCTCACGCATGACTGCATCAACAACGCCCTCCATGGGGGCGAGAATCAGGCGCGGTGGCAGGCACGGTGTAGTGTGGCCAGGGTCGATCATGGCCGGCAGGGTAACCAGATACCTGACTTTTTAACAGTAGGCGTGACG
>JAHEJH010000297.1 GCA_024638905.1 Luminiphilus sp. | reverse complement strand
TGAAGTGTAGCTGTGCTGTGCTCGGCGTCGGTCGACATCACCACTGCCGCGACCGGTCGAGCGACTCTATCGATGACTTCGCTTTGTGCTTCCAACAGGACGTGTGTTTCCCCCTGCGCCGTGACGGTGCCACGCTCGAGCACAATGAGTTGTCGGGTTAGTTGTGCCAGCTCATGGGCGGCGTGAGACACATAGACCAGCGGGATACCCTCTGCAGGCAGCCATTCAGCGAGATGCCCGATCAGTTGCTGTCGGTGATCTGCATCATTTGCCGCGAGGGGTTCATCCAGCAGGAGCAATCGTGGTCTCGCTAGCAGGGCGCGGGCAAGTGCTGCGCGCTGTCGCTCACCGCCGGAGAGCACTTCGGCAGGCTCGCTCAGCAGATGATTTAAATCGAGCGCTTCTGTCAGGGCTTCATAGCTGACCGCGGCATTTACCTTGCGTGCGCGCTGCTGGGCAAAGGCAAGATTGCTCTCAACCGTGCGCCCGGGCAGCAATCGGCCATCGTGAAAAACCACACCCAGACCCCGTTGATGGGTCGGCATCCGATCAAAATGGTCGCCGTCATGCCAGACCTCCCCGCAAAACTCGACACGCCCCGAAAAATCCCGCTCCAGTCCGGCGATCACTCGTAACAAGGTTGTTTTGCCGGCACCCGTCGCCCCCATAATGCCCAGGGGCTTGCTCAGGTCCACAGCCAGATCAAGATCCAGCGTAAAGCGGGCGCGCCTGAGACTGCCTTTAATGATCAGCTGATGGCTCATCCGCGGACCACCTCGAAGCGATGACCCGCGTAGCGGTACACCAACCACAAAGACAGAAACGAGAAGCCCAGCAGACCGAGCGCCAGCACGTGGGCAGCGTCATAATTCAGAGTCTCGACGTGCTCGTAGATCGCGATCGACAACACGCGGGTCTCACCCGGGATATTGCCTCCCATCATCAGTACCACACCGAATTCACCTACGGTATGGGCAAAGGTCAGGACACACCCGGTGAGATACCCCCGCTTTGCCATGGGTAGCACAACGTTCAGCCACCGGTCTCGGGGGGGCGCACCCAGCGTCGCCGCCGCCTCGAGCACGGATTCTGGGACGGCCCGAAAGGCCGCCTGCAGCGGTTGCACCATAAATGGCAGGGAGTAAATGATCGACGCGATCACCAATCCCGAGAAAGAGAATGTCAGGGAATCACCGGTCAGCTCGATCCACAAACTCCCGACGGCCGACTCGGGATTCAGCATGACCAGCAGGTAAAAACCGAGCACCGTGGGCGGTAGCACCAACGGCATGGCCACCACGGCCTCTATTACCGAGCGAGACGGCGAGGTAGATCGCGCCATCCACCACGCCAACGGCGAGGCAAGCGGCACCAGTAACAGCGTGGTCGTGGCCGCAAGGAGGGCTGTTAACCCAACTGCCTGTAGATCGCCCGACATCAGTTTTGTTTACCCGGCAAGCGATAGCCGTCAGCGCGAATGAGCTCGCGAATCGGTTCGGTCTGCATCTGCTGTACCCAATGCCGGGCGGCAACATTCCGCTCTGCGCGGGCCAGCAGCACCATCGCCTGATCGATGGGCGCCTGCTCTGCAAACCAGAGCACCTCGTCATCAACTGCCACCACCGTGCCCTGCCGCTTGCCCGCGATCAGCGAAGACCTCGCGACAAAGCCCGCTCTCGCATGGCCTTGTGCAATCAAACCGGCAACCAGATTCACATTGTCTACACGCACCACGCCCTCAAGCCAGCTGGCCTCGAGGCCGGCGTTCTGAAGCATCGCCCATGCAGCCGCCCCGTAAGGTGCAAACGCCGGATTGGCCATGCAAACCGATCGCGGGTCGAGGGTGGCAAGGGCATCCAGCGCCGGAGCGCCAGAACCACCGGGCCACCACAGGCCGAGCACGCCCACGGCGTAGGTCTGCTGAAATTCCGCCGATGCCAATCCCCGCTCCACCAGCTGCTGCGGCCTGCGGCGGTCGGCCGCCATAAACACATCAAATGGCGCACCGTTGAGTATTTGACTCGCCAGCTTGCCAGTGGAACCCGCAATCACCTGGTAACGATGCGGTGATTCGGCCTCCAGGCGCGCCGCGATGGCCTCGGCGGTATCGCGAAAATTGGCAGCGACCGCAATGCGCGCCTCAGCCGCGAGCGCACTGCCGCCACTCCACAAAAGGCTGGCCAGAACGAAGAGGTGAAGCAGCGCCAGAACAGATGAACACCGCACCGCGTATAGCAACCCGGCGGCGATCACGTCAGGCGACACCCAATTCGTCGAGCCGCTGCATCAGGTACTGTCTGGCGGTATAGCGTGGCGAGAGTACGACATCGGGTCGCGGGTGCAGGAACAGCGGCAGAGACATGCGACTGACAGCGGGTTGTGCTGCGTCGGGTGTGGCCACACGGTGCGAGGTGGAAGGTAGGTAACCGCCCGTCGCCTCCTGCAACATATCGCCGATGTTGACGATCAGTTGGCCCGGGGAATGCGGCACGGAAACCCACTCGCCACTGCGCAGCTGCAGCTCGAGCCCCGGGCCGTCTGCGGCGGGCAACAATGTGAGCAAGTTGATGTCCTCATGCGGGGCCGCCCGCAACACAGTTCGCCCAACAGGCACGGGGGGATAATGCAGTACCCGCAGCATCGACTGTTCACTATCCCGAATCATGTCTCGCAGCGGCTCTGTCAGCTCGGTGGTGACGGCCTCGGGCAAACTTCTGGCAATGCAGCTGAGCAACTCTGCTCCCAACTCAACGGCCGCATCAAAATGGCTCGCCAGATCCACTTGCAGCGACTCAGGGCAGCGACCCCAAGGATAGAACTGAAAATATTCTTTGAAGTCGCGCTCGACAAAGCCCTTGGCGTGTTCCGCCTCCCGAAGCGAGAAGTAACCATCCTGTTTCACGGGGTCCATTCTGAAATCCGCCGCCTCGCCGCTGGAAAAAAAGGCCAACCACCCACCATAGATTCTGGCGACACGGTCACCGTCGAGCGGGTGGTCTACGACAGCCGCAAAACCATACTCGTGCAGTGACGCCATAAACGCCGCGTCAAACCCGGTCGCGGTGTAAGAGATTTGAGGAAGTGCCACCGGCGCCGACATCGCTGCTCGCTCAGGCCGCGCCCAATGTCAGGAAAAACCCTGCCAGTGCAGCACTCATCAAGTTGGACAGGCTGGCAGCAATCAGCGCTCGAAAACCATACCGGGAAATATCGTCGCGGCGCCCGGGTGCCACCGCACCCAGCCCGCCCAACAAGATCGCGATCGAGGACAAATTGGCGAAGCCGCAGAGCGCAAAAATGACGATCGCCTGAGCGTGCGGCGACAACTGACCCGCCACCTCGCTGTAGCTGACGTAGGCTACAAATTCGTTCAGGATAAATTTCTGCCCGATCAAGCTCCCCGCAAGCTGCGCCTCATCCCATGGAATACCCAGCGCCCAGGCCAACGGTTGCAAGAGCCCACCCAACACCCGCTCCAGTGTCAGCTGCTCGATACCGAACCAGGCGCCGCCCGCTTCGAGCATGCCGTTCACCATGGCAATGAGTGCAATGAACGCCAACAGCATCGCTCCAATTGCACCAACCATCTGTAATCCATTCATGGCACCGGTTGCCGCAGCATCGATGAAGTTGATGTATTTCTCGGTCTCCAGCTGCTCTCCCTGTTCGGGCTCGGCAGGCGTATCGGTCTCGGGTTCCATGAGCTTGGCCATCAAGAGACCACCGGGTGCCGCCATAAAACTCGCGGCAAGCAGGTACTCCAATGGCACACCCAGCGCCACGTATCCGGCCATGACTGAGCCGGCAATGGAAGCCATGCCGCCGACCATCACCGCAAAGAGCTCCGAGCGCGTCATGCCCGGAATGTAGGGTCGAGCGACCAACGGCGCCTCCGCCTGACCCACAAATACGTTAGCGGCGGCGGAGAGGGATTCAGTGTGACTGGTGTGAAGGATGGCGCGCAGCCCACCACCCATGATGCGAATCAGCCACTGCATGATGCGTGCGTGGTACAGCACGGCGATCAGGGAGCTGAAGAAAATCACGACGGGCAGCACGCTGAACGCGAAAATAAAGCCCAGCGAGTCGCTCGGCCCCACCAGCCCACCAAACATAAATTCCATGCCAGCTCGGCTGTAAGACAACAGCACAGATACGTACTCAGATGCGGCGCCGAGTGCGGCAATACCCCAATCTGTAAACAAGGCGACAAAGCCGATGGTGACTTGCAGTGCGAATGCCAGAGAGACCGTTCTCAGGCGAATAGCGGATCGATTAGAGGACAGCCCTACCGCGACGGACAGGAGGAGAATGACGCCCAACAGGCTGATCATGAGTGTGGCCCCAGCTGAAAGCGCTACTGTACCGCGCCGACCCGGTTCTGGACACCGGCCGACCCACATCTCCCAGGCTGAAAACAGTTTGCATGACCGCGCAACCTAAAAGCGCAAACAGCGGCCGGCACACCCGTGGCCGAGACAAATTGCCGATCTCAACTCCAGCAGACTGTGGCACACAAGCCATGGTCATAGGTCAGGCGAGCCGCTCAATCGAGTAAATCATTACTGAGGAGACACAAATCGGAAAAAAGAATAGATAAAATTTATTAATGAGTTGCTCAATGGTCCGAATCATCTTGACTGCTCCTGATAAAAGGCGCTTGGGCCCTGTTTTCGAGGTGCAATCTTAGCGATTTTGAACAACATCGCGGCCCTAAAAGGCCTTCAAATGCTCATTTTCTTCATAAAAGTGATGTAAATACTTATTAGCATTCTTTATGGTTATACTTGAAGAGCGCGTGGCCGCATACTGTGGCCCGTAAATCGGACATCTGGCGCCGCGTTGCCTCAGTCGAACTCGCGCTCTACGCCTGACAGGCTCCCATAGATAACGGCGCCGAAAACCGATACACCGGCGGCGGTCAAGAACACGGCGTCCCAGCCACCGGACAGATCCTGAATCCAACCCGAGACAAATACCGAGGCACTCGATGAGACGGCTGCCAGCGTGTTGGTAACGCCCATCAACAGACCAGACTGATTGGGCGCAATGTCCAGATGATTGGTGGCGAAACCGCCAATAGAGAATGCCGTCAGCGCATTGCTAAGCGTAATCACGGTGACACTAAGGACGAGCGAGTCAGTCAAGGTGATGGCCATCATGGCCGCGGTAATCCCCACAAACGCGAGGCTTTGCATGACGCGCCGAACTTTGAGCCGGTCGTGCCCTTTGGCAACCAGCCGATCGAATAATCGCCCCGCCAGTGGCGCCATAACCAAAGACACGATGGTGGGCGCCAGCGCCAAAAATCCGGCCAGCTGCAGATCAGCGCCCAGCTCACGGTTGACGAAAGTGGGGAACCACGACAGCACCAGATATAACGACCAATTGATGCAGATATGAGCGACGGCGACGGCCCACACCGCTCTGGAACGCAACATGCCGCGCACCGTCAGTCTGGGATAAACCGGCTGCGCAGACACATCATTTTGACCTGCAGCTGACCCTGCTTCGGCAGTGGCCAGGACGGCGTCAGCCGTGTCCCAATCGGTTTTGTCAGCCGGTCGTGATCGCGCCAGCGGCGCCCACACCGCAAACCAGAGAATGCCGAGCACGCCATACAGATAGAAGGCGCCCTGCCAGGACCAGACACTGATTAACCAAGGTGTACAGATCAATGCGATAACGGCACCACCTGAGATGCCCGAGTTCATCAGCCCTACCGCAGAAGCTCGCCGGTCCGGGTGCACCCAGCGGGAGTAGAGCGAGTAGATCGACGGCCAGGTAACCGCTTCAGCAACGCCCATCAGAAAACGGCACGCCAATAACACAGTGATACCGAGTGCGGCGGAAGCCGGCGTCAGCAACGTAAACAAGGACCAGAACAATACCCCCAGCCCCAACACCCATTTGCCACCAAAGCGGTCAGACAAGTACCCGGCGGGGATCTGCAGAGTCACATAGCCGAGAAAAAAAGCGGACATGACCGCGCCCTGCACCGTCGGTGACCAACCGTTGTCTTCCGCCATCGGAATAATGGCAATGGAGATCGCAATCCGATCGATCATGCAGATGTAAACCGCAAGGACGGTCATGAATACCAACCAACGTGAGCCCGAAGGGGACACGGCTCCGTTGCTAACGTTCAACATTGAGGTTCACCATCACGGCAAGTCGGCGCGCTACTTTAGAGCAAGCAGGGCTCCACAACACGCTTTTTGTTGCAACAGCTCTGCGTAGCACCTGACAAGCCCGCCATCACATGGGTGCGCAGTGGGCAGGGAGCTCATACCGGCCAAGAGACCGACCGCCTAGACGATTCGGCACTGCATGGGATCGAAGCACAGACAACAAATATCCGCACATAAAAAAGGCGCCCAAGGGCGCCTTTCGTCGTTGCTTGAGCGTTAGAAACGGTAGTTAAACCCGAAGCGGATCTCCCACAGGGATGCATCGCCAATACGCGACTCCGCTCGGCCATCGTCAATGTCATCCTGGGTCACGCCGTAGGGGAAGTTCGCCTTGTACATCACACCCCAGTCGTCGTTGATCAGGTTGGTGAGGTTGTCGATCACCACATAGGCGCTGCCGCGATGTGAATCCGCAAAGCCCGGGAACTCCTGACTGATGCGCATGTCGACCTTGCGCCACCAGCTGCCGTTGTTGTTGTTTCGCGTGCCAGGCTCCTCAAGCACGTGCTCAATAAAGTCGAGGTAAGGTGTGAAGCCGTAAGCGCCAATGGTCCCGGCGGCCCCTCCCAACACCGTGCTGTATGGCACACCCGAACTCGCCTGGCCATAGATCGAGAACCGCGTTCGGTACTCGCCGAACCAATTGGCGGTGTAATTGAATACGCCGGTAAAGCGATGCTCAATGTTGTAGTTAGAAGTGGACAGGACTTCCTCTTCCGGATCGTAGAAGGTGCGGTTTACATAATTGGAGAAGGCAACCGATGAGGTCATCGGGTTCACATCCTTGGCGTCTGTCCAGGCGTAGCCCACTCGGATGTCCCAGCCATTGTCATAGGTCTTGAACAGGCTGAAGGCCAGCGACTCGGATTCGTTACCCTTTGAGCTGTTGGTCAGCACAAAAGTGGGCAGGCGCGCCGAATCATAAACGGGGTAACCCATGTCGTTGTACTCACCCGTGAAATCGAGATCACCATGCTTGTAAATCGCCGTGTCATCTCCGCGAGTGATCAGCGCATCGGCCGTCAACACATAACCATCACCGAACTCCCAGGTCATACCCAGAGAGTACTTCCACTCGGTCGGCGCATCAAAATCGGGGTCCAGGTAGACGATCTCAAAGTTGCTGCCATCGCCGGCGGCCACTTGTTCCGCCTGCTGGCGAGGCACGCCCCAGCCGGGGCCACAGGTCGGCGCTGTAGATTCGCAGTTCACCCAATCCTGCGCGAACAGGTCGACACCGCGGATCTGTGTTTGTACTGCCGTGGTATTGGTGTTGGAGAATACGTTCGAGTACCAGACGTTGGGGTTACCGCCCGAGAACAACCCGATGCCGCCGCGAACCGTGATCGCATCGGTCGCATCCCAGGTGAAACCGAAGCGGGGCAAAATCAGGTCGAGGTTATCCAGCGTCGCGTTGTTGGCAAAGCCATAATCAGCGACGAAATCCGGATTAAGGTTAGGCTGATCACTCGACTCGTACCAGTCGTAGCGCAATCCAATGGTCAACTCCAGCCGGTCGGTAATCTGCCACTCGTCCTGAATATACGCCGAATTCACGGCGTAGCCCCAGTCCACGGCTGCATCTCGCTCGTCGTTGGAGATGGCGTTGCCGTAATAGATCCGCGCGGCCTGACCCGCCGCAAAATTCTCGATGCCATCAAAACGAATTTCAGTATCAACGTGTTGATAGAACAAGTTGTACATCTGGAGATCTTCGCGTTCGAAACCGCCCGTGATCGTGTGATTACCTAGGGTATAGGTACCCCTAATTACTAACTGCTTAGTTTCGGTATCTAGCGCGTTAGCCTGTCGGCTGTCATCCTGACCGAGGTAAACGTCCACTTCATCGAGCTCTATTCTGAATTCGGCAAAATCCTTGCCAGCTACTGCTTGTTGCAGAAAATCTACGTCGCTAAAGGAGTAGCGAATTTCAGTCGAGAAACGATCGTTCCAATCGGCGTACCAGTTGAAATTGTAGGTAGTGAGCTCAGCACCTCGCTTGTAAAAGTGCTTGTCGAACTCAAACTCGTCCAAGTCACCGTCTGAAGGTGTGTAGTTGAAGGAGTCGTTGTACATGTACGTCGCTGACAATCGGTGCGCATCGTTGAGGTACCAGTCAGCTTTCAACAAATACTTTTCATCTTCGAAATCGAGCGCTTCAGAAACGCTGCGTCCGGGCTCAAAGCCGTATACCTCTGTAGAAATGCGGGCAATTTCATCGAGCTCGGCCTGGGTGACAGGCACCTCGTTTACCGCTCCTGAGCCAATTGCGCCGCGCTCGTTAAGGTCTGCACCGTCGTACTTTTCATAGGCTGCGTAAAAGAAGAGCTTGTCGGGGATAATCGCGCCACCGAGCTCGACACCCCAGCGGGTTTCGTCGTAGTCCTGCGACTCGATATTGTCGCCTTCGAGCTTGTCACCTCGAAGCGAATCACTGCCGTAATCAAAAAATACCGA
This sequence comes from Luminiphilus sp., assembly GCA_024638905.1. Taxonomy (GTDB): domain Bacteria; phylum Pseudomonadota; class Gammaproteobacteria; order Pseudomonadales; family Halieaceae; genus Luminiphilus. The sequence goes on along the minus strand of JAHEJH010000297.1, from coordinate 4,891 downwards.
GCCAAAGAACTCGTTACTACCGGTCTTGGTGACAGCATTGATGTTGCAAGCTGAGAAGCCGCCATAAACCACATCCATGGGTGCCAGCTCGACCGCAACGCTAGAAATAGCGTCAAAGGGGAACGGCATACGCTGGGTGGGATAACCGTTGCTATTGAGGCCGAATCCGTCATTCAGACGAACCCCATCAACGGTAAGACTGTTATAGCGCGGGTTGGCACCGTTACATTGCACCGCGTCAACATCACCTCTCGACTGGTCCACATAAAGACGAGGATCTTGCTGGATAATGTCGTTGATGTTGCGGTTGATAGAGGGGGAATCCTGAAGGCTCGCCAGATCAAATACCGCATTGGGGCCCACGGCGGTATCCACCGCAACGCGCGTACCCATCACGATGACCTCTTCTTCGGCATCCAGACGGTAGTTAATCACCTCAGATTGGCCTACCTGTAGCGCCAGACTCTCCGTAGAGGCCTTTTGCCAACCGTTGGCGTCGACCACGATGTCGTAGGCCACACCGGCCGGTAGCCCACGTACGGAGTAATAGCCGCCCCCGTCAGTGGTGACGGTTTTACTCACGCCGGTGGCATTACTGGTCACGATCACCGTGGCGCCGGCCAGTGCCTCGCCACTGCTGGTGCTGACCGCACCGCGAACCGTCGCTGAGGTTTCCTGCGCGTAAACGCCGGGAACGGCTGTCGCCAAGCCCACCAAAGTGGCACCGGCAACCGCCTTCGAGAGCACGCGGCCCGCGAAAAAGGATGCAAGAGGATGTTTCATAACGAGTCTCCTGGGAAAAAGAAGCAAGTGAGCAGGTAGGCGAAGCGCGCCAAAACGCTGCTCACAATCGTATTTTGAAGTCGACCTGTGACAGCTTGGTGACAGCCGCCAATATAGGCAAAATTTTCTGGTCTGTCAGGCTAATTCGGCGAGCAGGTCCTTATTGTAGGGCTGCAGGTCTGCCGTATCGCCTGAACGCACCACCTTGGGCCAATCCGGGTTGGCGATGAGAGCACGCCCGACCGCCACCAGATCGAAATCGCCGCGGTCCATCATCTCCAGCAAACGGTCAATCGAGGCCGGCTCACTGGTTGCGCCGTCGCCTTCGCTGGGCTGGGACACAAAGTCCTGATCAAGGCTGACGCTCCCTACCGTAATCGTGGGCATCCCGGTGAGCTTCTTCACCCATCCGGCCAGATTCATGTCAGAGTCATCGAACTCAGGCTCCCAGAACCGCCGCTGACTGCAATGAAACGCATCGACGCCCGCGTCGATCAGTGGCTGCAAAAAGGCCTCCAGCAACTGCGGCGTCGAGGCCAGACGCGCGGTGAAATCCTGCTGCTTCCACTGTGACCAGCGCAGAATGAGCGGGAAATCCGGTCCCACCTCGGCGCGACAGGCCTCGATCACCTCCACGGCAAAGCGACCGCGCGCCGCCATTGAGCCCCCATAGCCATCGGTGCGCTGGTTAGTGCCCTCCCAGAAAAACTGATCAATCAGATACCCGTGAGCTCCGTGAATTTCCACGGCGTCGAAACCCAGTCGCTGTGCGTCCCGGGCTCCCTCAGCAAACGCCCGCACCACATCATCGATATCCTGCTGCGTCATGACATGGCGGGTCACCTTGCCCGGCACATTCATGCCCGATGGTGTGTAACCGTCAACGTCGCCCTCGGGCATCATCCCGCGCTTGCGCATCCCGCCGCAGTGCCAGAGCTGCGGCGCGATCTTGCCGCCCTCGGCGTGCACGGCATCAACGACCGCTTTCCAGCCAGCCAAACGCGCCTCTCCATGAAAATAGGGCACGTCCGGATAGCCATTGGCGGCAATGTGATTCGGGCAGGTGCCTTCCGTGATAATGAGCCCCACGCCCCCTGCCGCACGACGCCGGTAGTACGCGGCCGAGGCCTCGCTGGGAATATTGTCCGGGGAATGGCCACGGGTCATGGGGGCCATGACGACACGGTTCTCGGTGCTGAGAGATTTGAGCGAGAAGGAATCAAATAAACTGTCGATTGCGGGCACGGGCTACCTCTTTAGCGCATGGTCTTAGTCGGTGGGTGCGATGAGCCTATCTTTGCTCCGCACTGCGAGGCGGGCAGACTACCGCAAAAGCCGCTGTCGCGCCCTCCTCCGTCCGGCCGATCCCATGACCCTATTTCGGGACGCTCAGTCGACGTAACCGTCAGGGTGCTGCTGGTGCCAGCGCCAGGCACTGTCGATAATCTGTTCTAAATCCGCAAACTGGGGCACCCACTCGAGCTCTTGGCGAATCCGGTCGCTCGATGCAACCAATCGGGCCGGATCTCCCGCGCGGCGCTGACCCATTTGTTCCGGAATGGCTTCACCGGTGACCGCACGCGCGGTTTCAATCACCTGCCGCACGCTGAAGCCCTCCCCATTTCCCAGGTTGTAAACGCGATTGCCCTGCTCAAGCGCCTGCAACGCGAGCACGTGTGCCTCGGCCAGATCCAACACGTGAATATAGTCACGAATGCAGGTGCCATCGGGTGTGTCGTAGTCGTCGCCGAAGATCGTGATGTGATCCCGCTGCCCAGCCGCGACCTGCAAAACCAAGGGTATGAGATGGGTTTCCGGCGTGTGATGCTCTCCCCGCATTTCACTGGCGCCCGCAGCGTTGAAATAACGGAGGCTCGCGAAGCGCAGGCCCTTGGTTTGCGACAGCCAACTCAACGCCCGCTCGAGCGCCCACTTGGATTCACCGTAGGGGCTGCCCGGCGCGATCAGTGCCTGCTCGTCTATCACAGCGCTGGTCGGCGCTCCGAAGAGATTGGCGGTCGAGGACAGGATAAAGCGCTCGACCCCTCCTGCGGCACAAGCCTCAAGCAGGTTGAGACCGTTCACGACGTTATCCCGCAGATAAAAGAAGGGCTTATCCATCGATTCACCCACCAGAGAACGTGCCGCAAAATGCATAACGGCGCCAGGCCGATGATGTTCAATGGCGTCGCGGATCTCCTGCGGGGCTGACAGGTCACCTTCGACCCATTCGGCTGCCGCAGGCACCGCCGCCCGATGTCCCTGTGACAGGTTGTCGAATACCACCACATCGTGGCCGCGATTCAGCAACACCTCGCTCGTGATGCTGCCGATATAGCCTGCCCCGCCAGTCACCAATACTTTCATCGTGTTCTCTGTTAGGACCCTCGGTCCCTGTGATGAGTCTGGCCCATATCCGGCCGACTCACAGGGTTTGTCTAAGCCTTTCTGCAGCCGCCTCGGGTGTCAGATCGCGCTGCGCCTCGCTCAGCATCTCATACCCCACCATGTGTTTGCGCACACTCGCCGAGCGGAGCAAGGGGGGATAAAAATGCGCATGAAGCTGCCAGTGCGGTGCCGGCGCAATGCCCGGCGCACCATGCCAACCCATAGTGTAAGGGCAGCTGGTATCAAACAGTGCGTCGTATCCGCGAAGCAAGCGGGTGAGCACCTGCGCCAGCGACATTTGCTCGCTGTCAGTCAGGGCATCGAGGTGATCGATCTGACGCCGCGGCAGGAGCAGCGTCTCGAAGGGCCACATTGCCCAATAAGGCACTAGCACTGTCCAATGTTCCTGCTGGATGACGACACGCTCTGCCAGCTGCTCCTCCTCGGCGCGGTACACCTCAAGCAACGCTACCTGCTCCGCATCATAGAAGGCCTGCTGCTGAGCCAGCTCCTTCGCTCCCTCATTGGGGAGAGTATCGACCGCCCAGATCTGCCCATGGGGATGCGCATTAGAGCACCCCATCATCGCGCCCCTATTTTCGAACACCTGCACCCACTGATGACTTTGGCGCAGGGTCCCAACCTCCGAAGCCCACAGCTGCACTACCGCCAATGCCTCTTCCTCGGTCATGTCGGCCAGCGTCTTACTGTGGTCCGGGTGGTAGCAGAGAACCCGGCAACGACCGGCAACCGGCTCCGATTTAAACAATGCCGATGGCTCACCCGGATCGGTGGCCTGGACTCCCTCTGAGCCTGCGTCGAGGTCAGCCTCCACAGCAGGGAAATCATTATCGAATGCCCACGGGGACGTGTAGGGCGTATTCACATGGCCACTCGCACGGGTGTTGCCCGGGCAAAGATAGCAGTCGGGGTCGTAAGTCACCCCGGTGCTGCCAGAAGCGGGGCTCTCTTCACCCTGCCAGGGACGCTGTGCGCGTTGAGGCGAGACCGTAACCCACTCACCCGTCAGCGCATTGCGACGGCGATGGGGGCGTTGTGATAACAAATCATTCATAGCGCAGTGCAGATCTCGCGGGCGCCAGCGCCGGCCTGAATACGATAACACCCGGGTGCCCAGCCGATGCGGTCACCATAGTGACCACTGATCCTGTCTGCGACAGCTTCGATCTGGTCTGTGTCGACCAACACAATGACGCAACCGCCAAATCCACCGCCGGTCATTCTGGCGCCATAAACCCCTCGCTCGGCCGTGGCGAGCTCCACCAGCAGATCGAGCTCCGGACACGACACTTCGTAGTCATCTCGCAAGGACCGATGACTGGCGGTCATCAACGCTCCCAACCGATCCCATTGGCGTTGCTCGATCGCCGCCACGGCATCGCCAACGCGTTCATTTTCCGAGACCACGTGGGTGGCCCGACGGAGCAGTACCCCCTCGTCTTTTAACCGCGCCAGCTGGTCGAGGCTGACTTCACGGAGCGTGTTCACACCCAGCAGTGCGCCCGCTTGCTCACAATCGGCTAGCCTTTGGGCGTAGGCGCCGTCCGCGAGTGCATGGGAAACGCCGGAGTGAATCACCAGCAATGCCGGCGCCTGTGAGCCAAAAGGGACTGACCGCGCTGTCTGGTCCGCACAATCGAGCAGCAACGCCTGTCCAGACTCTGCTAACTCGACCACGGTCTGATCCATGATCCCGCAG
>JAHEJH010000243.1:684-2731 GCA_024638905.1 Luminiphilus sp. | reverse complement strand
GCCCCGTGATGATGAGAAAGCCCAGTGCGGCCAGCAGTGTCTCGGTGATCTGGAAATTACCGAGCGAGAGTAGCGTGGCCGGGTGGTCAACGATCAGTCCGCCATTTCGGAGCCCAATCATGCCGACGAAAAGCCCGATGCCCGCGCCCATGGCGATGCGCAAATTCCAGGGGATGCTGATGAGCATCCACTCCCTGAGTCGGGTGATGGTCAGGATCACAAACAGGATGCCGGCAATGAACACGGCACCCAGTGCGGTCTGCCACGGGTAGCCCATGTCCCCGACGACGGTGTAGGTGAAGAACGCGTTGAGCCCCATGCCCGGTGCGAGGCCCACGGGCCAATTGGCGTATAACCCCATGAAGAAACAGGCCAGCGCCGCTGCGATACAAGTGGCGACAAAGGCAGCGCCCTGGTCCATACCCGCCGAGGCCATCATTTGTGGGTTCACAAAGGCGATGTAGGCCATGGCCATAAACGTGGTGAGGCCCGCGCTCAGCTCGATGCCAACGGTGGTATTTGACTGAGAAAGCTTAAAGAACCGTTCCAAGGTGTGCGCCTTTATTAAATCATTTTTGGGTCAGGACCTGCTCAAGGACCCTCTATGGAGTGTACCCGCAGGCCGCCATGATTGCTGTTGTGATATGAGATTCGGCGCTAGTGAGAGCAGACGGAGATACCCGTTAGACAGCGGGCCGCGGTGGCACGACCGACCACTGTGTAACGCAGAGGCAGGCGTCTCGGCGAATGGCTTCAATCTGATGGGCGCTCATTCCGACCCAGAGGGTCTGGCCCGGGCTCGACGAGCCCGGGAGGCCAGTGTTCAGAAGTCTATACCGACGCGAGCCATCAGCTGACGCGGTGGGATGAACTGATCACCCGTGGCGCCCACACCAAATACGTCGGTAAAGCGCGCGTTAATGCCGTCCTCGTCGGTCAAATTCTTGCCAATCAGCTCGACTCGCCAGTTGGCGTTGGTCGGTGAGAAACGCAGCACCAAGTCGAAGGTGTCGTAACCGTCGACTTCGTCGGTAGTGGGGTTATTGAAGATGCGGTGCCTGAAGTCACCACGGTGGGTATAACTCAGCGTGCCCTCGAAATCACCCCAGCTCCCGATGGTGTTGCTGTAGGTCAGCGCCAGGTTCGCGGTGAAGCCCGGTGTCTTGGCCAGTTCGTTACCTTTAACGTCGGCAATCTGTCCCGCCCGGGCAATCTCTACCTCGGGACTGAATAGGCTGATGCCCTGAGCGAGCAGCGCGTTGGTCGCGGCTTCTGATTCGACGTTATCGAGCGCCAGATGGCTTGCGGTGATTTCGGTGTCCAGCCAGGCGAGACGGGCATCGAAGATGAGAGAGTCGGTGACAAATGCGGCGAGCTCGAGTTCCGCACCCATGATTTCTGATTCAGGAATGTTGCCCACGCCGCCCTGAAATACCTCTGGGTCAGTGGCCTGATACTGCAGGTTGTCGTAGGTGTAAAAGAATGCTGCACCGTTGAGTCGAACCCTGCCGTCGGCAAGGTCGGTTTTGACGCCGACCTCATAGGCATCAATCGTTTCTTCTTCAAAAACGGGCAGTACTACGATCGGTGACACCACGTCTTCCCGGCCAAAGGTTAGGTTAGAGCCACCGGGCTTGAAGCCTCGCGTATAGGAGGCATAGGCCATGGTAGCGTCACCGAGGTCGACTTCCAGAGCCAGTCTTCCTGTGACTTTCTCACTCTCGATCTCGAGAATCTCCGTGCCCTCGCGACCATAGAAGTTGGTGACCGCGCTATACACCTCATCCTCGGTATAACGCAGGCCGGCGATCATGCGCACGCTGTCTGTGAATGACCACGTACCCTGTCCGTAAACCGAAATCGATTCGCGCTCGGGCTTTGAGTCCGAGATGAAGCCAACGTCGCCCCCGTAGGCATAGATGTCGTCGAGGGTGAAGTCGTCAAAGACCCCATCAAAGCCGAAGTCGAGCCGCTCAAGAATGCTGATGTCGACCTCGGTGTCGAGGTAGAACACGCCGGCCACCCAATCGAGACGACCAAATGCCGG
>JAHEJH010000243.1:0-646 GCA_024638905.1 Luminiphilus sp. | reverse complement strand
AGCTCTGCAGCAGAAAGAAGGTCGGCAACGTGCGGTAGTCGTGGCGATCATTGTCGCGCTGAATCGCAATGTCATCGTTTTGGTAACTTGTCAGAGATTTCAGCGTCACCCCGCCGAGGTCCCATTCCAGTGTCATGCTGTATAGCTGAGATTCCAGCTCATAACTCGATAGTGAATCCTGCGCCAGTTTGCGCGCGCCGGGTGTCGGGTCATAAATCCCTTTCTGCGCCTGACCATTGACCTCTTCATCAAATAGCTGCGCGGTAAAGGTTGCCGAGAACGTGTCGTTGGGCTGGATCAGCAGCTTGGCGCGAGCAGAGATGCTGTCAGCGTCGTCTAGATCCTGACCGTTGCCGACGTTATCGGTGAAGCCGTCGTGCTTGTGGCTCATAACAGACACTCGCGCCGCCACTGATTCACTGAAGGGGATATTCATCGCAGCGCGGGCCTTCACCAGGCTGTACTCACCCAGGGTCAGGTCAGCGGTACCCGAGAACTCGTCGAAGGTGGGTGCCTTGGTGATCACGTTGATGCCGCCGCCGGTGGAGTTTTGACCGAACAGCGTGCCTTGAGGTCCTCTGAGCACCTCAATACGTTCTAGGTCCAAGAAATCGGTTTGTAGAGCAAAAGGGGAAGCCACATATAC
>JAHEJH010000242.1 GCA_024638905.1 Luminiphilus sp. | reverse complement strand
GATCTGCAGCATGGCCGGCCTGATCTGCGAGTACGCCATGAGGTCATGGAGCAGCCCGGTGTTGTAATTACAAACCCCGATCTCCTTAACCAGCCCCGCGCGCACCAGCTCTTCCATCGCGCCCCAGGTGTCAGAAAGCGGCACGGGGTCGGGCACCATCACAGGGTTCTCGGCAGCGGGGTCGGCAATCCACTCCGGAGGATAACGAGTGTCAAAGTCGACGTACTGGAGTGCAATCGGGAAATGAATGAGATACAGATCCAGCTCACTCAGGCGGAGGTCTTTCAACGTGCGCTCGCAGGCCGCGCGCACATGCTCTGGCCGGTGATAAGTATTCCACAGCTTTGAGGTAACCCAGAGCTCATTGCGGCTCACAAGGCCCTGAGATAAAGCCGCCTGCAACCCCTCGCCCACTTCGGCCTCATTACCGTAGTCGGCTGCGCTGTCGAGGTGGCGATAACCCTCAGCAATGGCGGAGCGGACCATCTCCGCGGTGTCATCCCTGGCGATCTTCCACAGACCGAGCCCAATGGCAGGCATCTTTCCGTTACCTACCGATATGGTTGCCGTCACGCATTGCTCTCCTTTTGTTCAGCTATTGATTGACTCATCAAAAAAGGCCGCGATGCCGTTCTCTTCACAAAATGCACCCACGTCGACCTCTCGCCCAATTCTCATCGAATGCTGGGCAGCGCTGGCCACAATCAGCGACCAGAGTGCCTGCTCAGGCGTGGCCGCGTCCACCGGTTGCCCCGCCAACTGCAAATTAAAGGCGATATGCTCGAAAAAGGTGGCGCCATAATGGCCGCTGGCTTCGATCCAGTCCGGATAGCCAACCGGAACACCCCGGTAGGCGGGATGCTCTGGCACCTCCACCAGCAGCTCAGCCTTTGAGGGCGTATCGGGTTGAAAGCTGGCCTGCTCGCTGGCCACCAAGCGGCCGTACTCACCCACCACCACCAACTCTTCATAGAGCTCCTGACAAAACATGTTGAGCGTAAAGCTGGCCCGCACACCATTGTCGTAGTCGATGATCACCATGGCGTGGTCATCGATGTCGGATTGCTCGCCCTGCCACTCAAAATCCAGAAAGTTCACCGCCCGGCCGCCGCTGGCATATACCCGCCTCGGTCGTGACTGCGCAACGACATTGATGAGATCAAAATAGTGGCAGCATTTTTCAACCAAAGTGCCACCGCTGTTGCGGTTGAACTTGTTCCACTGATCGACCTTGTCCAAAAAGGGCGGCCGATACTCAGACATCGCAACGGTCTTCACTTGCCCGAGCGCGCGCTGTGCTGCCACTGCCTGTAGTGCCTCCACGTATTGCGCCTTAAAGCGATATTGCATCCCCAGCTGGATGACAGCGGGGTAATCCCGCGCGAGATTCACGATGTCCATGGCGTCCGCCAAGGTCGTGGCCATCGGCTTCTCGAGCAACACGGGTTTGTGGGATGCGGCAGCGGCCAGTAGCACATCTCGGTGCGTGTGGTTGGGCGTCGCGATCACAATCGCGTCCACCGCCTCATCCCCGCAGGCCTCATTCAGATCGCGATAGATCGTGAGCGGCGCGTTGGTCAGGAGGCGCCAGTCGGCGCACGCCCACTCGAGGCTCCCCCCGTCGGGATCGACAATGCCCTGCACGTCGGCCCAGCCCAGTAGTTGAGAAACACGCAGATGCTCGCGCCCCATCATGCCCGCCCCAACAATTAACAGACGGGGCTTGCGCCCACTCGACCGGTAAGGGTTATCGGGCGTGAGCGCGGCAACGCGCTCTGCGGCACTACCTTCGAGCGGCGATGAGGGCCTCGTCATGCGTGAGCTCCCGAACCGGCGATCAGTCGACGGTGCCAACCAAACCAGAACGCCATGTTCAGCCCGAGCAAGCCCAGCAATACGGGCGCCAAGAGATTTGAGCCGTCACCAGCTAGACCGATGGGTGAGAACACAACATAGAGCGCCACCACGCACGACAGCAGCGTCACCGCGCAGGGTTGCGCATAGGCCCAGGGGGTGAGGTCTACTTGTGCGGTCTGTCTGATGGTCGCCTCCTCTTGTCGCGGGCGCCACACGCCGATCGCGAGCATCATCGCAACTTCCAGCACAAACAGGATCGCGTACAAATGCAAAAAGTGCACCGGTACCAGGTCCTTGAGGACAAACTGGAACGTGCCATAGGCAGCGATGTGGAAAACGATCACGACCTTGGCTGCCAACGCGGGCACACGCCGGGTAAAAAGCCCAATGATCACAATCGCGATCATCGGAATGTTGTAGAAGCCCGTGAATATGCGAATGACCTGCCAGAGTCCATCGGCAGCAAACTGCAAGAGCGGCGCGACGAGTAAAGAAAAGCACGTCATCACCAGACCCACCCGCTTGGCGACCCTCACCATTTCCGTATCAGAGACCACTCTGCCAACAAGTGGCTGATACACATCAATGCAAAACAGTGTCGACGCGCTGTTGATCAGCGAATTGAAGGAACTCAGCACCGCGCCCAACAAGACGGCGAGGAAAAACCCCGTGGCATAGACCGGCAGTACGTCGCGCACCAGTTGAGGGTAGGCCAGATCAATCGATTGCAGCTCGGGTCCGTAAAGGTGATACGCCACGACGCCGGGGATCATCATCAGTAGCGGCACCAACACCTTGAAAAAGCCCGACAGCAGCACCCCCTTTTGTCCTTCGGCCAAGCTGCGGGCCGCAAGGGTGCGCTGGATCACGTATTGGT
>JAHEJH010000234.1 GCA_024638905.1 Luminiphilus sp. | reverse complement strand
CACCCAGATCGGCGCCAAAGCCCGCCTCGGTCACCACGTAGTCGGCGAGGCGCAGGCCCGCCATGGTGGCGATCACGCTGTTACAGCCGTGGGCGATATTGGCGAACGGGCCGCCGTGCACAAAAGACGGTGTGCCTTCGAGGGTTTGCACCAGGTTGGGTGACAGCGCGTCTTTCAGAATCGCCGTCAGCGCGCCTTCTGCTTTCAGGTCAGCCGCCGTAACCGGCTCACGCTCGCGGGTGTAACCCACCACAATGCGGCCCAGACGCTTTTTAAGGTCATCGAGGTCGGTGGCCAGGCAAAAGATCGCCATGATTTCCGAGGCGACAACAATATCGAAGCCGTCCTGACGGGGGTAACCATTGCCCGGGCCACCCAGGGAAACTGTGATGTCACGCAAAGCGCGATCGTTCATGTCGAGCACGCGCTTCCAGGTGATGCGACGCACGTCGATACCCAGCGCGTTGCCGTGATGAATGTGGTTATCGAGCAGCGCAGAGAGCAGATTGTTGGCCACGCCGATTGCGTGCAAGTCGCCATTGAAGTGCAGGTTGATGTCCTCCATCGGAATCACCTGCGCGTAACCGCCACCGGCGGCGCCACCCTTCATGCCAAATACGGGGCCCAGCGAGGGCTCACGCAGGCAGATCGCCACGTTCTTACCGATGTGCTTGAGCGCGTCACCGAGGCCTACCGTGGTCGTGGTTTTGCCCTCGCCCGCAGGCGTCGGGCTCACAGCAGTCACCAGGATCATGCGCGCGTTCTCGCGCACTGGCTGTTCAAGTAACCAATCCAGACTGACCTTGCCCTTAATGCGGCCATAGGGCTCGAGCGCCTCATCGGGAATATTGAGTGCCTGGGCAATCTCAGTAATGGGCTTGGGGGTCGCGGCCTGGGCGATTTCGATATCCGATGCCATGGATGTTGCTCCGGTGAATGGCTAAAACTGTGAGGACGTTTTCTGGTGCTGCGCGCTCTGATGTCGAATCGTGAACAACACCACAAAAAACCCCAATACACCGACCCCTCAGGCTCGGCGGGCGCCATTATTGGGAGATTTATCAGGCATGGCAAATAGAGAAAAAGGGCAATTTGGTGCGCATTTGCAAAGTGTCGTTTTCTGACCTCGGGGTGTCGCGGAAAAGCCTTATCCCATGGCACTTTTTGGCGATTTTTTTGGCGTTTTCTCGGCGGATGCTGTGCCGCGGCGGGGGGGCAAGCAATTCGCGCATTTGACACCTATTGCGATTGCTAATCAGGGTGCCTCCTGTAGGGTTGCGTAAGCCAAGAAATCCGAGGCCGTCGTTGAGGCACATCACCCTAGGCGACCGAACGAAATCATCACTAACAAGCTGACTATCTGGGGACTACTTATGATTAAGCCGATGTTTACTGTGGCAATGGGTGTGGGCATGGCCCTCACCCTGGCGTGCGCGCCCTCTTCCGATGAGGCCGCCGAAACGCCAGCCGCCAGCGCAGCGCCCAACTTTGCGGCGATCCACGCTGACGACGCGGGCGAGAAAATCGCCGTGACCTTGGATAACTATGAAGAGGCCGAGAGTGATCTCGCTTTTTACAACGTCACCAAACTGGTCGGGATGAACACGTTCTTTCACTTCCCTACCGGCGCGTTTGACCTCGACAATCAGACGGTTGTGCGCATGAATCGAGACACGTACTACAGTGCGGCGGTCATCGACACAACACAGGGCGCGACCGTCACCATCCCGGAGACCAACGGCCGGTACCTCTCGGTGATGGTGGTGCAAAACGACCACTACATTGATCAGGTATTCCTGGAGGCCGGCACCCATGAGATCACCAGTGATACTGACTTCGCGATGGTGGCCATGCGCATCCGCGCCAACCAGAACGACCCTGGCGACGACGATGCGATTGCCGCGCTCCGCGCTGGCGTAAAGCTTGAAGTTGGCGGCAACGCGAGCCACGTCAGACCCAACTACGACATGGAGCAACTGGTAGCGCTGCGTGACGAGCTGACCGTTGAGGGCACCAAGTTAGGCACACTGATGGGCATGCAGGGTGCGCACGGCACGATCGAGCGCATGATGCACCTGTACGGCACGGCGATTGGTTGGGGTCTGCTGCCCGACGCGCAGGCGCAGTACCTGGGTTCTGCGAAGTTCTCTAACGATGGCTGTTACATGGCTTCTTACGACGCGCCGCCCTTCAACGAGCCCGGCTTCTTCTCCATCACCATCTATGACGCTGAGGGTTGGATCTACGACGAAAACGGCATCCTCAACGAGTTCAATATGAATTTGAATGACGATGGCTCCTTTGATGCCTATTTTGGCGAGTGCGGTGACGTCGACAACAATCTGCCGACCGTGGATGGCTGGAACTACATCCTGCGCATCTATGAGCCCAAGCTCGATGAACTGCAAGATTTCCGTCTGCCCGAAATGAAGAAGGTCAGCTGAATCTGCACAACCTTCGCGGGCACCGAACCCGGTGTCCGCGTCACTGCAAGGCGGCACAGACATGAGTCAGAACGCGATGACTTACCGCGACGTACCGATCGCAGATCGCGTCGATATCGACAATTTGTTCTCGAGCTATGCCTACCTGATCGATGATGGCGACGCCGACGGATGGATTGACCTGTTTGTCGACGACGGCGTGTTTGATGTACCCGGACTCAATCGCTTTGAAGGCACCGAGGGCCTGCGCAGCATCTGCAATGTGGTGATTGAAGGCAGCCAGGGCAACTGGCGCCATACAGCCA
>JAHEJH010000232.1 GCA_024638905.1 Luminiphilus sp. | reverse complement strand
CTTGGATATTCACCATGAGGCACCGCTACCCAAGCTGCATAGCAAGACCTTGCGCAAGCGCGTCAAACCCTTGCTTGAGCCTCAGGATCCGACACCGGTAGGCGACACCACCGGGAAGGTGGCGCTCTATGCGACCTGTTATGGGAACTACAACAGTCCCGAGGTGGGTGAAGATTTTGTCAAGGTGTTTCAGCACAACGGCATTCACATCGACATCGTGCCGAAGGAGCAGTGCTGCGGCATGCCGAAGCTCGAGCTGGGGGATCTGGATAGTGTGGACGCACTGAAGCGCGCCAACATACCGGTGCTGGCCAAATTGGTTGATGAGGGCTACGACCTCACGGCGCCGATCCCCTCCTGCGTGCTGATGTACAAACAGGAACTGCCCTTAATGTATCCCGATGATCCGGATGTCATTAAGGTGCAAAAGGCCTTCTTTGACCCATTTGAGTATCTATGGGCGCGACACAAGGGCGACGCCCTGAAAACCGAATTCACCAAAGCGCTGGGGAGCGTGGCGTACCAGGTCGCCTGCCACCAGCGAGTGCAGAATATTGGCTTGAAAACGAGGGACGTACTGAACCTCGTTAGCGAAAGTGACGTCACCGCCTACGAACGATGCTCAGGTCATGACGGCACCTATGCGGTTAAAAAAGAGACCCGAGACAAGTCGGTGAAGATTGCGCGACCCACCGTCCGCAAGGTCGACGAGCAGGCGCCTGATCGCTTTATCAGTGACTGCCCTATGGCGGGCGAGCACATCGCACACCTGTCAGCAAACGTGGACAAGGCGGAGCACCCTATGACGCTGCTGCGCGAGGCCTATGGCCTGTAATCCTCTACACTGATGGCAATTGATTGAACACACATTCGAGGAATCGAACATGACACAGTTAACGCGTGATGACCTATGGAGCCTTGAGGAGTACGCCGCCAAGCGCTCAGATTTCCGGGCTGAGGTCATGGCTCACAAGAAAAACCGGCAGCTGGCATTGGGCGAGCACGCACGGCTTTACTTCGAAGACGCCACGACCGTTCGCTACCAAATTCAGGAAATGCTTCGCATCGAGAGGGTCTTTGAAGCAGAAGGCATCGAAGAAGAACTCAGCGCATACAACCCGCTTATTCCAGACGGGCACAACTGGAAGGCGACATTTATGATCGAAATCCCTGACCCGGTGCAGCGCGCTGTCAGACTGGGCGAAATGATCGGCATTGAAGATCAGGTGTGGTTACAGGTCGGTGACCTGGATCGGATCGTGCCGATTGCCGATGAGGATCTTGATCGCACCACTGCTGACAAAACCGCGTCGGTGCACTTCCTCCGCTTTGAGGTGACACCAGAGCAGATCAATGCGCTAAAAGATGGCGCCACCTTGTACGCAGGCATCGACCACCCTAGCCATCCTATTGATCGCTATGAGGTCCCCGCCGCCATTCGAGAGTCACTCACAGCCGATCTGGTGCTGACGGAGCATTGAGAATATGCCAAGGAGTGACGTGGCGTTCTGGCAGACGGATGTCTAGCGTATGACACTGGTCGTTTTTGATCTCGATGGCACCTTGTTGAACAAGGGCTCAAAAATATCCACCTATACCGCTGATACGCTCGCCAAAATGCGGGCCCGCAATATCCCCTATACCGTCGCGACAGGGCGCACATTGCAGGCCGCCACTGCGCCAATCAAGGATCATCACTTCACGCTGCCGCTCATCCTCAAAAATGGCGCGATTATCTGGTCGCCGGAGGAGGCGCGTTACAGTCATCATCATTTACTGACCCGTGAGGAGGTATGGCATGTGCTGGCAGCCTTTACCCTCAATGACCTCACGCCCTTCGTTTTCTCGCTACAGCCCGGGCAGCGACATGCGTTGTATCACGGGCCACTGAAGAGCCAGAGCGAACACAAGTTGGCCGACCTGTTTGAAGCAGAACGACAGCTGCCCTTGGCGCCCCTGAAAGCGATGCCCGACGAAATCAGCGTCATTAACGTGTTCTCTCTGGGTAGCGCCGAAGCAGTCGAACGAGTCAGCGCAAGCATCGCTGATGAGCCCCACCTTGTCGCCTACTCAGGCATTGCAATTCACGAACGCGAGATGGGCGAGCATGCGACCAAAGAGCCGGCCCTGCACTGGATCGACATTCACCACAGCCTCGGTAGCAAAGGCAACGGGATCAACCATCTGCGAAAAGAGCTGGAGATTGATCACGTGATTGCTTTTGGTGACGGCGACAACGATTTGAGCATGTTTGAATGCGCCAGCGAGTGCTACGCCCCGGCTAACGCTGATCCTGTGATTCTTGACGCGGCGGACGAGATTATCGGCCACCACGATGAGGACGGCGTGGCACGCTTTCTTCGCAAACGGTTTGAGCTCTAGACCCTAGCGCGCCTGCCTGATTTGGATCAGGCCCACACCCAGCAGAATCATTGCCAGTGCTACCAGGTGCTCCCAGCCCCAGGGCTCGGCCAAGAAGAGCGTTCCCGCTGTAAAAGCGACCGCAGGAATCAGATAGTTAATCGTCGAGAGAAACCCGGGGCCTCTTTCCGTCACCACCACAAAGTAGCACCAGGTGGCGACACCCGTTGCCATCACGCCAAGTACAATGAGCACACCCGTCGCACCCGCCGTGGCATCAAAACCAGGGCCCGCCGCCTGTGCCCACAGCGCCGGCGCCGCCAACAAGATACTGCCAATGACGAGGGTGCCCAGGGATAGCGCGACAGGCTCTTGAGCAGGAAGCCGCTT
>JAHEJH010000284.1 GCA_024638905.1 Luminiphilus sp. | reverse complement strand
CTGAATGATGGCGGGAGCGGTCGTCACGATGCCCGAGGGGATGGTAAACGGGCCGGACAGTTGTTTGCCGAGAAACTCGGTGGTCAATGGGGTGTCTCCGTGTCGGATCCCGAATTATACGGTGACCGGTCCGGCCCCGTCATGATCGCGCACTGATTTCCGCCTTCGGGGTGGCTCAGGTGCCGCAAAAAGTGCGGGTGACACGCTCCTCGGGCTCGGGAGATCTAGCCCACTCCACATCCCCGGCCTGCCACTCGAAGGGCCGCTGGCCTCGATCGACCAGCGACTTCACCCATGCCAAGTCTCCCGACTCAGTGAGGTCGATGGCTTTTTGCACGAGGTGGTTACGTGGAATGATAGTCGGATTCGCGGAATACAGGGCGGCGGTAATGGCCGACGGGTCACCTTTATTGGCCTTTCGTCGGGTTTGCCAGTCGTCCGCCCAGTTCAGCAATGCTGGTGGAGCGGTAAAGAGATCTGGCAGGGGCGTGTGGTCGAGCGAGTCGTTGGCCATCTCGGCGAGCCACCTGAATGCCAGCGTTAAATCCAGGCCTTCGGTAGCCAGCAGCTCGTGAAAGGATTGAATTAATGCGCCGTCTGCTTCGGTCACCGCGTCGAGGCCGAGCTTGGCGGCGAGCCAGCGCTGGTGGTGGGCATGAAAGCGCGCTGGATAGCGATCGACGATTTCTTGCGCAACCTGTTGCGCCGCCTCGGCATCCTCATTAATGAGGGGCAGCAGGCACTCGGCCAGTACCGCCAGGTTCCAGTGCATGATCCCCGGCTGGTTGGGCCAGGCGTAGCGCCCTTGTCGGTCGATGGAACTGAAGCAGGCCTTGGGATCGAAGTGGTCCATGAAGGCGCAGGGACCATAGTCGATGGTTTGTCCGCACAGGAGCGCGTTGTCGGTGTTCAGCACGCCGTGCACGAAGCCCAGCACCTGCCAATGTGCGACCAGCCGTGCAAAATGTTCGCATACGCCCTCGAGCAAGGTCACGGCGGCAGGCTGGTCACCTGCCTCTGCTGCCGCGCCGAAATGGCGGTCGACCACATAATTCACAAGCGCTGCTACGTCATCGCCGCCGCGGGTCATGGCGAAGAATTGCACGGTGCCGACGCGCAGATGACTGCTGGCCACCCGGGTCAGAATGGCGCCGGGTTCGATCTGGTTTCTGACCACGGGTTCGCCCGTGGCGACGGCGGCGAGTGCCCGGGTCGTAGGGACACCGAGCGTGTGCATGGCCTCGGACACGAGGTATTCCCGGATCACAGGGCCGATCGGGGATCGCCCGTCGCCGCCTCGGGAATAAGCGGTCGGCCCCGCGCCCTTGAGCTGAATATCGAACCGCGTGCCTGCAGGCGTCAGCCATTCTCCTAACAGGGTGGCGCGCCCGTCACCGAGTTGCGGGTTGTACTGCCCGAACTGGTGACCGGCGTAGACGGTGGCGATGGGATGACTGTCGGGTAGCGGCATATTGCCTGCGAGTGCGGCGAGTTGCTCCGAATCGGATTGCGGGTCGCCTGACCAGCCCAAAGCGTCGGCCAAGGACTGATTCCACAACAACAGTTTGGGTTCAGACACCGGGTCGGGTGCCTGGGGCGTGCTGAAAGCCGGTCCGAGGCGAGCGTAGGTGTGATCAAAGCCCGGGAGCATGGGCACCCCCGGTCCGGTACAGCGGGTCAGTCACCGAAGAGCTTCTTGATGAAGGACCCTGCCTTTTCTTCGATGGTGTCCTGCAGCTGCTGCTGCGCCTCGTTCTTCAGGATCTGCTCGGCGATGGTTGCCACATCGACCTCGCAGGCTGCGCCACTCTCCGAAGCCAGATTGCCGGCGCAGTCCACTGGCCAGTCGACACCTGCATAGCGCTGATCAATTACACAGAGCGGACTCACCTCCATGATGTCGTTATTGACCTGTCCTTCCATCCGGAAGCCAAAATCCATTGAACCGAGATCGATGTCACCCGAGCCTTTCAGCTCCACGCCCGGTGTCGAGAAGCGAAGCTTCTCTATGTCGCCCATGCCCTCATCAAAATCGACAGCTAGCGAGAGATCCGTGATGGGCGTATTGGTCGGCAAGCCAGCGATGGGCGGTATCTTGTTAACGAGAGCAACTGCGCTGCAAATCAATCCTTGAACTGAGACTTTCTGCAGGACTAAATCCTGACCGCTCGCAGATAGGTCACCGTCCAGCGCTGCCATGAGGTCATCTGCGCTGACGCCCTCGGTCTCAAAATCCCAGCCCAGCTCAATGCGGCCCGACGCCGCGTCGGTGTTGCCCATGCTGGCGAGCAAGAGATCCATGTTCACGCCCTTTAGACCGCCTTCGACTTCAGCTTCCACGACTGGGCGGCGCGCATTCAGGGTCACACGGGTATCGAGCTGTCCCTGGTGCAGTACGCCCCGAACGTACTCAACATCGGCCACCCCGTCGCGGACCCGCATATACACTTGGGCGTCGGTAATCGATTGGCCCGCGGCGATGAGCTCCTCAGCCGCAACACGCATCTCAAGATCCAGATCCTGGAGGGGGCCTACCGGAAGCGGTACCGGTGCGCCCGATCCTGATTCGGTGCCTGCAGGTGCTGGAGAGGGTGGCGCCTCAGAGTTAGGTGCGCTAGCCGTCGCGGTAGATACCGGCTGCGGTGCCGGCTGAATTTGATCGACATCCAAGCGCGCTGTGCTGATATCGAGCTTGACCTCTGGGCTCTCCAGCGCTGACCAGACTAGCTGTCCGGTGACATCCCCTCCGGGTAGGCTCGCACTCAACGTGAAATCGGCTTTCGCCGGGGTCATTACGAACGTGCCGTTCAGTGCGCTTTCCACCGGTTGGGTGAGCGCGCCAATCACTTCGGTTTGCAGATCTTGGATTTCAATCTTGCTGAAATCCGGCGCAATCCGGATAGCGCCGTCCAGCGCAATATCGAGCGGTGTGGTTGAGCCATCACCGAGAACCGTCAACGCCCCCTCGAGTTGCATGGGCTCGTTCCGTGTATTGACGTCGGTCAGCGTCAGCGCCGCGATGCGAATTTCATTGCTCAGCTCGCCGTCGCGGGTGCGCTGGATGACGGTAATGTCTTCGATCTGGATAGCCTCTGCCAGAATGGCAATACCCGAAACGCCGCCGCCCTCATTTAGCTGTCTTTGGCGCTCCTGTTCCTTGGTCTGTCGAATAATTTCGCCGCGCTTTTCCCACTCTCGATCGCTCATGATCGGCCGTGGTTCCGGAGCGGGCGGGAGGGCCTGTGGTTCCGTGATGTCTGCGGTGACACCTGCAATGACAATCGCGCCGACATCCACGTTGCCGCTCAGTAATGGAAGCAGCGATAGCCCCACGTCCAATTCGGTAATTGAGGCCTCGATGTCCGGGTCATATTCAGTTTGGGCAGGCAGGCTCAGGGACGTGCCTTCCAGCCTGAGTCCAAAGCGAGGGAAGAAGCTCAGCTCAGTGCCACCGTCTACAACCAGCTCTCCGCCTGTCTGGGTCTGAACCTGTTCTTGCGCTATCTCGAGCAGTGCCTGCTCGTCGATAAACATGGGCACCAACAGCATCGCCAAGACGACGATTGCTACCAGTGCGCCCACAATCCATAGAATCACCAGCATGTTGCTTTCCCCCGATGGTCCGTCACCCCGCCAGCATATCAAAGCGGTTCGGCTTGGAAAGCGTTATCGCGCGCTTCGTCGCTCCACATGCTGATCGAGGATACGTGCTTTCTCTCGCCTCACGCCCTGATCCGATTTGAGCTGCCATAGGGCATCCCGTGCAAAGGGATAGGACTCTTTAAGGTCAACGATGGGCTCGGGGTAATCGATAGGGTGAAGCTGTCGCTCCATGGGAGAAAGAAGCCAGGGCTGATGAATGAGCGGCGTGGGTAAGCCTGCCAGCTCGGGGACCCATTCGAGAATGAAGGTGCCTTCGGGGTCATGGTCCAGCGACTGCTTGACTGGGTTATAGATGCGAATGGTGTTAATGCCGGTGACCCCCGCCTGCATCTGCATTTGCGGATAGTGGATCCCCGGCTCGAAGTCGAGGAAAAGTGAGCCCAGCCAGGCGGCACCCAGACGCCAGTCCTGCCAAAGGTGGTGCGTGAGAAACGATACGACCATGGCGCGTGCGCGGAAGTTGAGATACCCGGTCTGCATCAGACAGCGCATGCACGCATCAATCAGCGGATAGCCTGTGCGACCCTCACGCCACGCATCCAGCCGGTCAGGGTCATGACGACGGGGATGCGCGAGGTAGCCCCGATTGAGATCTTCAAACTCCATGCGGCACTCCATCTCGAATTTTTGGACGAAATGACAGTGCCAGTGCAGTCGGGATTCAAAAGCAGCCAGCGCACGCGTCCAGCCGCCCCGGTCCTGTCGCTTTTTCAGCGCGTGGTAAGCCTGGCGCAGACTCAGATTGCCCCACGCCAGATAGGGTGATAGCCGTGAGCAGTGAACCCGGCTACTGGCGGGCTTCGAGATGTGGCGCTGATAGCCGTGTCCTCGCACTTCCAAAAAGCTGTGCAGTACCTCGGCACCTGTGACGGCACCGCCGCGCTGAAAGGCCGAATTTTGCTGCTGCCAGCCCTCGATGCGCTTGCTGAGTGCGCCCTCCAGAGGGGAAGGCAAGGGCTGGCAGAGCCGTGACAGCACCCTGAGGTCTACCGGTATCTCGGCATCGCTCATGACACGTTGCCAGGCCCGGTTCCAGCCGCGCCGGTCGCGGCGACCACGCTGAATACCGTTGGTTTGGTACTCGTGCCACGCGATACCCTGTGCAGCACAAAAAGCCGCGACCTGCCGGTCCCGCTCAAAGGTCACCCCCAGCCCCGTTTCTTCGTGGCTGTATAAGTGGCTAATAGGCTGAGACTGATGAAGTGTGTTCAGCAGCGTAACGGGCTCGCCCTCGAGGACTTGAATTTGGGTCCCTAGGTCTGCCAGCTCGTGGTTCATCGCTTGCAGAGACTGGGCGATAAAGTGCCAGTGCCTGCCGCGATAGTGGGGGTCTCTCAGCAGCGTGGGCTCAATGATGTAGAGGAGCAATAACGGCTCACCGCGATCGATGGCGGCGGCCAGCGGGGCATGATCAGCCAGTCTGAGGTCGCGCTTGAACCACACGACGTTCATGACGCAGCTTCTCGTTGTGCCAAGAGCGGGTTAACCAGCGGTTGCCAGGTCAGGGCATCCTGCAGCGCGACGCGACCACGATAGATAGCGCTATAAACCAAACGGTAAGCGTCCCGGTCGAAGGCGGTTGAGACGGGGTTGCCCAGTGCACTTTGAGCTTCTTGCCGCGAGTCGAAGCAGCCGTGCCACGCCCACTGATCCACCAGATGGAATTGCTGTGCGGGTTGATGCTCGAGAGGACGTATCGTTTGCTCCGCCAGCAGCAGTGGTCCATCGAATGGCCAGGCGGCGATGCGTTGCCGCTCCAACTGATCCAGCAGCCGTGCGTTGTGGGAGTCGGGGCTTTCCTGACCGGCGCAGGCGCCGTCGCAGCGCCCCAGCTGATGCTGAAAGCACGCACCTTTCCCTTTGTCCAACCCCATGACCCGGAGACACAAAGCGTGATCCCTGGCGAGGTTTTGTATCGTCGTGGTGATGCGATGTTTGTTGGCAAACAGTCCGTAGGTGTCGGTTTCACGGACCCCGGTGGGTGCAAAGTCGATGGCAAGGGGTTTCAGAAACCCGTCGGTGCCAGGCTGAAGCTGAATGGTCCAGAGGCGACGCAGTTGGCGTTGGCGTCGGTTGAAAAGCGGCACCTCTGACTTGATCGCAGCATTCTCTATCAGCAACGCGCCGATCTCGCCCGCTGTGAGCTGACAGTCGATACGGGCAACCTGCGACATGAGCCGTTGATGCCGGCCGGGTTTGCGGCCTTCATTGAGATGTTGTGTCACCCGGCTGTGGATATCGACGCTTTTACCCACGTACAGCAGTGAGCCGTCCTCAGCGAAAAAC
Organism: Luminiphilus sp.; assembly: GCA_024638905.1. Taxonomy (GTDB): domain Bacteria; phylum Pseudomonadota; class Gammaproteobacteria; order Pseudomonadales; family Halieaceae; genus Luminiphilus. The sequence goes on along the minus strand of JAHEJH010000284.1, from coordinate 7,797 downwards.
CGGTAGACGCCGCTGCAGCGCGGCAGCGCGTCGAGCGGCTCACCTGCGCGAGAGAAAGCGATGTGCTGGCTTGTCTCGATCATCTTGGCATCGTCTTCGATCCGCGGCTTAAGCCGGGAGGCTGTCCGGATTTTGTCGCTTTTAATCGGCGCGGTCTCGCTCGCAAGCAAACCGCTCAAAAGTACGAATCGTAGCTTTTGTAACCGGCGCGACAAAGTGCCGATCGCAGACGCGAGGTCTGCGCCACAGAAATAAAACGCGGGTGAAAAAGTAAATGAAGGTATCAGTGAGCCATCTGGGCAGCATGGGTGTGACAGGGGTGGTTATTGAGTCCGTCGATTTGAGCCTTTACATCGCCCACGCGCGCATCGACGGTGAGGAGCACGTCATTGCTGATCGTCAGGGAAAGGTCCTCAAAACCCGTAACTTGCTCGAAATGCAGCGCTTGCTGCGTAAAGTGGTGACCTGCGAGTTTTTTCTGCGACAGCGAAGCGCCTACGATGAAATGGTGGGGCACGCACACCAGGCGGCCGATAACAGCATGGAGCTGCCGCTGGGGCGTGAGCCTCTGCCCGAGTGGTTGAATTAGAGAGCCCTGAACATAGTCAGCTCCCGGTGAAGGCAGCGACTTATCCCCTCAGGTCGACGTCGCATTACTCCTCGGTGGAGAGATCGTCCTCGCCGAGTTTGTGTCCCCAGTCCCGTTTGGCCTTCAAATACTGAAGGTTGTGGTCATCGACGCCACACACGTGCTTCACCTGTTCGATATGAGGCACGCCCAATGCGGTGAGGTCTTCCTGCTTTTTGGGGTTATTCGTTAACAGTCGCAGCTTGCGGCCGCGCCCGAAATATTTGAGTAGCAGTGCAGCGTCGGAGAAGTCCCGGGAATCGTCAGGTAGACCCAACGACCGGTTCGCTTGATAGGTATTTTCCCCGGCGTCCTGAAGCAAATAGGTCGCGGCTTTGGCCCACAGGCCAATACCACGGCCCTCATGGCCCGCCATATAGATGAGATAACCGCCCTCGGCATCGTCCGCGATTCGATCTAGCGCTGACTCCAACTGGGGTCCGCACTCACATCTTCGCGACCCCAGCACGTCGCCAGTCAGGCAACTTGAATGCACTCTGACCAGAGGGTTGTCGCTCTTTTCAGGCTCCCCAATTACCAACACGCTGTTGACCGCCATGCTGGAAGCCAGGTGCGAGAAAAGGTGTTGGCCCCCCTGTTCTCTGAGGGTGCTGGCGAGGTGCTCGACTTCGCTGAGCTCGGTACTTCTGACGCTCGCATACCACTGAACAATCGGGTGTCGTTGGCCTCGGGCCAGCGGCAGGGGAATCGGGCCCATCAGGTTGAGGTGCAGGCCCGGGCCAGGCGCCTCAGTCATCTCCACCTCCGCGCCATCGGCGTCGATACGGAATAATTTGCCGTCTCGAATCAGTCGCTCGCGGATGTCTGGATTGATGTAAGTGAACATAGCTGGCCGTGGCTTGGCGTCTGACCGCTGATAAAAAGGAGCGCGGAGTATAGAGGGATTTAGCCGACTCCGCTTGGTTGTTGCTGGGTGATGCAGTGGATGCCCCCGCCCATGGCAAACAGCGCTCTGGCGTCCAGCATCCGAACATCCCGACCGGGGTAGGCATCCTTTAGCCGCTCGCGGGCTGCATCGTCACGACGGTCATCGAAGCTCGGACAGATGACGGCACCATTACAGACGTAGTGATTGATATAGCTGTAGTCGACCCAATCACGACAGTCTTTCAGCGTGAGAGGCGCCTCGAGCGGTAATACTTCAAGACCTTCGTCACTGAATTGTTCAGCAAGGGTCTCCCACAAGGGGAAGTCCGGATGATCCGCATTGGTTTGTCGGTGAACCAGCAGACGGCCATCCGGAGCGAAACAGGCCACGATGTCTACGTGGCCCTTGGTGCCGTTTAAGAAGTTGTCCCGCCACAACCCCTTCGATAGCCAGATGGCGCGGTGAGTGCCCAGCGCATTGTGAATGTGTGCTGCGATGCTGTCGCGGTCGTGGCCCGGGTTGCGCGTCGGGTCCAGCTGAACCGTCTCAGTGAGGAGCACCGTGCCCTGACCATCCACATGAATGCCGCCCCCCTCGTTGACGATCTCGGTGCGCACAGTCGGTACCGCCAAGTTCTCGGCAACCTCAGAGGCGATGGCGTCGTCATCGCTCCACTCGAACTCGGTATTTTGGCCCCAGCCGTTGAACTGCCAGTCGATGGCGACGAGTGCGTCATCTTCCATTACAAAAGTTGGCCCGATATCTCTCAGCCAGGCATCGTTCAGGGTGACGGGGATAGCGTTGATGGATGCTGATAGCTTTCTTGCCGCCGCGGGCAAATCCTCCGGGTGACATAACATCTGCACCGGTTCGTATTCGCTGATGGCATTGGCCACCGCCGACCAGGCGTCTTGCGCCTCTTCACGGCTCAGACCGGATTCAGCGTAGCTGTCTCGTGGAAATCCCATCCAGGTGGCGGCATGCGGCGCCCACTCAGGTGGCATATGACGGGCGCGCGTCATTGCTTAATGCCGGGAATGCCCCCGTCCTGTGCGTCACCATTGGGTTGCCGGGGGTTCACCTTGTCATCGGTCAGAGCACCGTAGGTGTCGGGCCTCCGGGTGGCGAAGAAGGGGAACAGCGTCAGCCAATCGTCTCGTTGCCCGAGATCAATTTCTGCCACCAGCGCAGCCGCCGCGTCCCGCGGCGCTTCTCCCAGCACACGCCCAAAGGGGTCGATGATGCAGCTGGTGCCGTAAAAGTTGAGCAGCCCCTCTGAGCCAAAGCGATTGGGCAGGGCGATAAACAGCCCATTGGCCGCCGCATGACCGGTCACAACGCGCCTTAGCAGCGGCGCGGTATCGAAGTCTGGGTAGTCGGGTTCGGAGCCTATGGCAGTGGGGTAACACAGCACATCGGCGCCGGCCAGGGCGTAGCAACGTGCCACTTCGGGGAACCACTCATCCCAACAGGTCGGGTTGCCCACTTTGAGATCCAAACCGTCCAGTTCAAGCCTGTGCACCGGGTAGGGGTCACCGGCTGGCCCCTCCGCAAAATAGTGGTCCTCAAAGTATCCCTCGGTGACGGGAATATGGAGTTTGCGGGTGCGTCCGACGCACTCACCGTTTGGCGCAACAATAATGGAGGTGTTGAGGCCGCGTTGGTCGGCTGCCCCGGAGCGCTCAAATAGCGAGATCTGCACGTGTACATCACAGTCTCGGGCGAGCTCACGCGCGAGCGCGAGACTCGGCCCGCTATCCATATCTTCAGCGGAGGCGTCCGCGGGGCCCTCGGGTCGACCATCCGCCGGGTAGCGACTCAAGCTCAGTTCGGGCAGGAACACCACGTTGGCACCGGCACCGGCACAAGCGGCCACGCCCTCCCATAGTTGTTCGGTATGGGCATCTACGGAGTCGTACCATCGCGTCTGGACCAGACCAATACTGGTCGTTCGGGGTTCGCGTCCGGGAATCGGGCACGGACTGGGTAGCGCCGCGCTGCTGATAACTTTCATGATTGCCGCCTCGCTGTGAGGCAAACAGAGTAGGGGGCGACGCGCTGTGTCTCAAGTGCCCCCTTAGGGGTAGTCGTCAGCCTTGATTGAGGCCCATTGACCGACGCACTGAACGAATAGCCCAGTGCGTCTCATGGCGTCAAGGAGAGGTGGGCAATGCGCCGGGCGGGAAGCCTGCCAGCACCCGCATGGCAGCACTGTCGAGTGCAGCCTGGTCGCGGATGGTTTCGTCCTTCAGCTTTGACTGGGTCACGCTACGCCAGACCGAGGCGTTTGCGTCTGGGTCAATCATGTCGATGATGAAGGTGCCCTGGGTGTACTCCGTCACGCGGACGTCGGTCTGATTCATACAGTTGTAGCAGTTGTACATCGCGTAACGGTTATAGCGGCTGTAGCCTACGGACGCCCCGTAGGAGGGGTTGTTGTAGGTTTTTACATCGGTTTTTTCCATGAGATTCAGGTGCCAGCTCAGGAGCAGGTCGGCGTCAGCGGTTTTGTCGACGAACACGAGTCCCTTCGATTCGAGGGCACCTTGTAATGCGTCATCGATGCGGTCTCTCTGAAAATCGGTCAGCTCGGTCGGATTGTTGCCCGTCACCTCACCACTCATGGCGTAAAAGCCAATGGTCTTGGGTTGACTGAAGTTGTATTCAGGGTCGAAGTCCACCACGGGCTCGGGCGGTTTGGTGGCGCAGGCGGCCAGCGTCAGGGCGGCGGCCAGGGCGGCGGTGAATCGGATCAGCTTCACAACTTTCTCCACAGATTGAATTGAATGCGGGGGCTAATGTAGCAGGGTTGGCCAAGCATCGCAGTGCCAAGGGTGACGCGTTTCCAATGATGTGGCTACCTTGGAGCGCAGGGAGCCAGCGTGGCCTGAATGCTGGCGATGTGCGCGCGAATAAGTTCCGCCTGATGGTTCAGTAAGTGATCTCGCTCCAAGACCCAAGCTCGATATTGGAGACTCAACTCGGCCGATAGCGGGGCTTCCAAGTTTGTGACCGGCGCTAACAACAGCTCGGCTCTCTGGCGCAGCCGCACCAGCCACGGCTGCACGGCGCTGACGAAAAAGCGTGCCACCACCTGCTCCATTGCTTTGGAGCGATCAGTGGGGTTGCCGTAGGGGCATAGCGGTGCAGTGGCCCTAGCACGGGCGAGCAGGGTGTTGGCGCGTTCCAATTCACGGGATACCAGTGAATGCGACGCCAGAAGCGCTCCGCCGTCTCCCGCCCGGAGGTCGCTGAGCAGCAGTTCGAACTCGCGATTACTGGCCTGCCAGTTGCCGCTCAGCCAGCCTCGGGTCAAGCCCGAAAGCCGGTTAAGCGATCCGGTAATCGCACTGTTTGTGTCGACAGGGTAGTTGCCCAACGTTGCGGGTCGTTCCCAGAACAGCCGCCACTCGGGCCCCATCAATACCGCTTGGGCAATGGACTCGGAGAGCAGCGTCTGGCGCTCATCGCTGACCTCCGCCAGCTTGCTCGCCAATTCATCATCACCGCGTTCCCGAAGTAGCGTGATGCATTCAGGCGCCAGATCCATGAATTCCAAATCCAGTAACAGGCGTTGAGAGGGAGATGCTGTGCGCCCTAACTGGGTATTGCGGCGTCCGAGATTGACCTGAAGCGCGCATCCAGACAGCGACAGAAAATCAATTAAGTCGATTTGATTTGAGACGGGTGATGCGGTGGCTTGCTTGCGGGGAAGATCGAGTCTATGGGCGTCATGGGGTGCGCCCGCGACCAGCTCGACGCCTGTTACGGTCGCCAGCCGCTGGAGGTACTCATCGAGATGATCGGGACCGGTCTCTGTGTCAGTGCACCCTGTGAGTGCGAGCAGGCAAACCAACCACCCTGAGCGAAGCGTCACCCCGTTAAGGCCGCTTTGGCCTCGCCGCGCCATCGGTGCAAATGTGACAGGGATTCGTCAGGGGTCAGTCGGGCGCCCCATTTCGCGAAATCAATGGCCGCTAGCAGGTCGATGTCCGCAAAAGAGAAAGCGTCGCCCGCGAGGAAAGCGCTGTCCGCCAACACCTCGTTGATGATTTCCAGGCCGGCTATCACCCGTGTGCGCCCACGCTCGACCAGCTCAGGTAGCTGAGCGACATTAACCGGCCCCGGCAGCGCGCGATCGACATAGTTGGGGTGTCCGTTGCGAAACGCATCGGCCGCGGCAGCAAAAATGTCGCTATAGACCCGGTGGTTCCAGTTCAGGACTCGGGCCCGTTCTTCCGGCGTTCGACCGAGCAATGGCTTGTCGGGGTACTGCGATTCCAAGTAATGGGCAATGGCAATCACCGAGCACAGGACCGTGCCATCATCGAGCACGAGCGCGGGCACCGTGGCTTCCGGGACAATCGCCCGATAGGCCTCGCCGAGCTGCTCTTCGGCCCCGAGGTCGATCTGGATCGTATCGAGCGAAATGCCTTTGTATTGCATGAACATGCCTAACCGGGCGGGGTTGGGTGCGGCATCAAATGTATAAAGCGTCATCACAGGTCTTCTCTTTGGCGGACAGGCAGTATAGCGGTGAGCGGGGCGCGTATTGCTCTGTTTTCGATCGTTTTCGCAACCGCTATACTCCGCACCCTACTGACAGGAGTTAACACCATGCGTTTGTTCTTTATCCTTATGTTGGCGCCGTTGGCGGCAGTCGCACTTGACCTGACTGACCAGCAGCGGGCAGACATCGAGGCGCGGATTCAGCCTTTCTCAGCCGTCTGTATACAGGGAGAAACCTGTGGCGGTGGCGGTGATGCCGTGGCTGCCATCGCCGGCCGCTCTGGAGAGGACGTCTACAATGCGGCGTGTATGGCATGCCATTCAGCCGGTATCGCAGGGGCGCCCAAGGTGGGCGACCAAGTCGCCTGGGCTGGCCGCATCAGCAAGGGCATGGATGCGCTGTACGACAGTGGCATCAATGGCGTCGCCGGTACGGGCATGATTGCCCGCGGTGGCTGTGCCGACTGCTCCGATGATGAGATCCGACTCGCTGTTGATTTCATGGTGGACGGCAGTCGCTGAAGTTACATTGCGCCAACCTCGTTTGGCGCCTCACGAAATGACAGCGCGGTGTTGATGTGTGACATCGACACCCGATCCTCCCCCGCCATATCGGCCAGTGTTCGGGCGACACGAAGCCGCCGGTGGGCACTTCTCGCCGACACGTTCAGCGTAGCCAGTGCTTTAATCAACCCCGCGCGTGTTGTGGTGCTAAGCGCACACACCTCGACGATGTTATCCCCCGCCAGATCACGATTCAGGCACCCCTGACGCGACAGTTGCCGCTGCCGGGTGACGGCGACCCGCTCCCGAAGCCGCGCAGAACGATTGTCCGTGGTCGCTGCGCTCAGCAGCGCCTCGGGGGAGGGTTTGCTGAGCTTCACGTGGAGATCAATGCGGTCCGTCAGTGGGCCTGAAGCGCCCTGGCGATAGCGCCGGATCATGTCGGGTGAGCAGCGGCAGCTGCCGTCCTCATTGTCAGCGAGCCCACAGGGGCAAGGATTCATTGCGGCCACAAGCTGAAACCGAGCGGGGTAGCAGTGTTGGTGTTCGGCACGGGTGACCGTGATCTCGCCGCTTTCCAGCGGTTGTCTGAGCTGGTTCAGCACCGCACGCGGAAATTCGGTGAGCTCGTCGAGAAATAACACGCCACCGTGGGCCATAGAGATTTCGCCCGGCAACGCTTTGGCTGTGCCGCCCATCAGTGCCGCGACGCTACTCGAGTGATGCGGCGCCCTGAAGGTCGGTCCGCTCACGCGGGATAGCCCGGCCAGATCGCGAATCAGCCACATCTCCCGCTGTGTCGCAGGTGCTACAGGGGGCAACAGTCCGGGTAGCACCGATGCCGCTAGGGTTTTGCCCACGCCGGGCGGCCCGCTCATCAGCAGATGGTGGCCGCCTGCAGCTGCCAGCTCGAGCGCGCGGTAAAGCAGTGGTTGTCCGCGAATCTGAGACAGATCTGGATAGTCACAAGTATCTGCAGGGGGCGTGGGTCGAGGTGACACCAACTGGGGATCATCGGCTTTCAGTGAAGCGCACAGGGAGAGTAAATCGGGTGCCGCGATCAGCCGACTACCCTCGACGTTGGCCATCTGGGGTGAGCCCTCCATCGCAAGACACAGCGTATTGCCCGTCTGGGCGGCGGCGAGGACTGCCGCCAGTGCGCCGCGGCTGGGTTTGAGGCAGCCATCGAGACCCAATTCGCCAATGAATTCCCTACCTTCAATGGCATCCCGTGGTAACTGTTGGGAGGCGACGAGTAGACCCATAG
>JAHEJH010000226.1:76-2765 GCA_024638905.1 Luminiphilus sp. | reverse complement strand
TAGGAAACTGGAAGAAGTAAAGATGGGCTCAGCGTGCTCACCCTCGGGCGTCCGCCGAATGCCGGACCTGATAGCGCGGGTGCGAGGCCCCGCATCATCAAGCCATTTACCCGTCTCTTTCGTCATGACTCAGTTGTCGTTGTGGAGGCCGACGACCGCCCCTTCGCTGGCACCCGGGAACGGACCGCGTCCCTTGGCACCATCGGCGCGCGCAGCCTCAATCGATTGCAGGTATTGATCATCAATGTTCCCGGCGAGGTACTGGCCGTCAAACACTGACGACTCGAATCCGTCGACTTCGGGGTTACCTTCGCGCGAACATTCGATCAGGTCTTCGAGATCCTGATAGACCAACCAGTCTGCACCAATTTCCTGGCGCACCTCCTCAACAGTTCTGCCGTGGGCAATCAGCTCGGTGGCTGCGGGCATGTCGATGCCATACACGTTGGGGAATCTCACCGGTGGCGCTGCTGAAGCGAAGTAAACCTGCCGCGCACCCGCTTCGCGCGCCATTTGAATAATCTGGCCGCACGTAGTGCCCCGCACGATGGAGTCGTCAATCAGCAGGACGGTTTTATCCTGAAACTCCAGCGGCACGGGATTGAGCTTCTGTCTCACAGACTTTTTCCGCTCACTCTGCCCCGGCATGATGAAAGTGCGCCCGATGTAGCGATTTTTCATAAAGCCTTCGCGGAACTTGACCCCCAATTCGTAGGCCAACGACTGCCCCGCAACCCGGCTGGTATCCGGAATAGGGATGACGACATCGATATCGTTCTCGGGCCGCTCACGCAGAATCTTTTTGGCCAGCGCTGCGCCCTGGCGCATGCGCGTCTTATAGACCGAGATGCTATCGATGAGAGAGTCGGGACGCGCGAAATAAACGTGTTCAAAAATGCAGGGGGTTAGCTTTGGTGAATCGGCACATTGCTGACGATGGAGCTCACCGGCCTGAGTGACACAAATGGCTTCCCCCGGCAACACATCGCCCAGCAACTCGAAACCCAATACGTCCAGCGCCACGCTCTCTGAAGCAACCATGTACTCGGTACCGCCCGCTTTGCCCTCACGCTGCCCGACGACCAGTGGACGAATGCCGTTAGGATCGCGGAATGCCACCAGACCAAAGCCGGAAATCAGCGCCACTGAGGCATAACCGCCCTCGCAGCGTTTGTGAACCACCTTGATGGCGTCGAAAATGTCACTGGCAGTGGGCTGAAGCTTACCCAGGCGATGCAGCTCATGGGCAAATACATTGAGAAGCACCTCGGAATCCGAATCCGTATTCAGGTGGCGGAGATCTGACTGGAACAACTCATCTGATAAAAACGCGGAGTTAGTGAGGTTCCCGTTGTGCGCCAGCGCTATACCGTACGGAGAGTTCACATAGAACGGCTGGGCCAATGCGGTGCCCGAGCTGCCCTGTGTGGGATAACGGACGTGTCCGATGCCAAAGCGACCGAGTAGCTGAGACATGTGACTGGTACGAAAAACATCGCGCACAAGACCCTCGCCCTTGCGCTGCATGAGCTTGCCCTCTGAACAGGTCATGATGCCAGCTGCATCCTGACCCCGATGCTGAAGCATAGTCAGCGCATCGTAGATGTCAGCGGCAACATCCCGCTCAGCGACCAACCCTACCAGTCCACACATAGTGCCTCTCCGGCCTTAGAGCATTTCACTCGAATCGATGGTGTCCTTCACTGCCTCAGTCGGCTCCGACTCCAGGACCCGATCAAAGTTCGCGCCTATCCATTCAGCGACCCATTCTACAGGCTCCATCAGCACCGCCGCGTCCAGAAGGTCCTCATCGGAATCAGGCAGGGCTGCGCGCAGCAGGATACTGATTGCGGCCACGATGATCACCCCCCGAAGCAGGCCAAAAATACCGCCCAGTAAGCGATTACCAACATTAAAGCCCGGTTGTCGCATCTGCTTGGACAAAAAGGCGGCGATGACGCCAAACATCATCAGTACAGCTATGAACGTCAGCGCCCACCCTAGCAGATACCGGGTTGTCGGCTCATCGATCAGGTTATGTGCCAAGTCAGCGACCGAGTCGGCCATCACATTGGCCAGAAGGAAAGCACTGACCCAGCCGATAATCGAAAGCGCCTCGCGCGCGAATCCTCTTGCAATGCCGTAGCCTGAGGAGACCAACCAGACAAGCACAATGACCCAATCGAACAGGTTGAAGCTACCGATCGCTGACCCAAGCTGATCGAATAGGTCCGCCACGTTACTGTTCGTACCTGAGGATCTGGGAGTCAACTTTGAGCACAGCATCGATGTCGGGCTTGAGCCGCATCAGCGGCGCTCGCTCTGCATTCGGTCCAATCTGTACGCGAAACAGCTCATCATCCACTCGGACATAACGACTCGAGAACGCCTTGTAACCCCGCGACCGCAAACCCTCCACAAGCTCATCAGCGCGAGCCGCACTCCCCACCGTCGCGACCTGGAGAACGTAAAAAATCGCCAGTCCTTGATCATCCACGATTGCATCATCGGACGGGGGTGCCAGCCTGGGTTGCGGTGCGGCGACCGATTTGCTGTCTGGCAAAGCGGCAAGGGAGTCGGCCACAGCGTCGGTTTGGGTCTGGATATCAGCGACCTCTTGCACTTGCGATGGGGTTTTAGGCGGATCCGGCAGCTTTGGGGCCACAGAGGGCTCGAAGCTTTCAGGTTC
>JAHEJH010000217.1 GCA_024638905.1 Luminiphilus sp. | reverse complement strand
CAGCGTCAGGATGTCGGCGTCGTCGCGCTCGCCCTCACTGATGTCGGAATCCAGCTCCTCGTTACTGCCGGCCAGACTGGTGTCGTCGACAATGTAGGCGTCAAACGCATCCCAGATATCACCGGTGTCGATGGCGCGGTACATGGAGCCACTCTGGCGGCGCTCTTCGTATTCGACCACGGTTTGTACGCTGAGGCGGTCAGTTTCAAAGGCCGTCGACCAGCGCAGCGCCCACTTTTCGTGCTCGATCTCATCCTTGCCCGAGTAGACATTTTTGGCAAAGCCGTCTTCTTGAGAGTAGTAACCGGCTAAGCGCATGGCGAAGCTGTCGCCCATGGGGATGTTGATGGCGCCCTCAAAAGACGCGCGATCTCGCTCACCCAGATCGATATCGATGTGCCCGTCACCGCTACCAATCTGTGCCTTGTTGGTGTGAACGCTGAACGCGCCACCGATTGAGTTTCGCCCAAACAGGAAGCCCTGGGGTCCGCGCAGTATTTCAGCGCGCTCAATGTCGTATAGGCTAGTGACCACGGCGCCATTGCGGCCTTCATAGAGATCGTTTTTGAAGAAGGCGGTAGAGGGATCGCCACCCACGCCAAAGTCCTGGGTTCGGACACCGCGCACGCTGACAGCATCGATGTAGGAATCCTGGGAATTACCGCTGACGCCTGGGGTGTAGGAAATCAGGTCCTTAACGTCGTCGAGGTTGGTGTCGGCGATGAAGTTACCGGATAGAGCGGTAATCGCCAGCGGCACATCCATCACGCTTTCTTCGCGCTTTGTGGCGGTGACAACGACCTCTTCAAGGGTCTGTGCACTGACTAAGCCAGTAGTGCCGACGGCCGCGGAGACTGCAAGCGGCAACAAATGGCGGTGAAAACGATTTCGAGACGGGGAAAAGTTCACGGTGGGCCTCCGTTGTTCCTTTTTTGCGCTGAGCGCGCTTTGATCGTAGCGTCCTACGTGCTGATGACTGGCGCACTGCAGCACAGATCGCTCCTTTTTGTAAGTTTCGCGCGATATTGGTGCAGTGTATACCCCTACCCAGAGGGGGTGCATGAAGGGGCGTTTTGGCCTCAGTCGAGCGGTATACCCGCTTGAGTTAACGTCTCGCACATCGGGGCCAGCTGGGTCTCGTATTGCCGCCAGCGCCCGATAGATCGGGTGTGGGCAGGCTCTCTTACTTGCACGGCGCTGGCGGTGGCGACACCTGCATCGCTCTCGTGAAAATTGAGGCAGGCGTCTTCCCACTCGAGCCCCAGTGCGCCAATGAGTGCTCTGGCATGAGGCTCGAGATCTCGGGCTGCATCCTCATAGCTGACGTCGACGAAGCGCCCCGGGAATTCCTGTCGGTAGTGACCCATCAATTGGCGATAGCGAATGTGGTGCCGCGCCATTTCCTGCTGCTCGTACGAATGCAAATAGGCATCGGCGAACAACTGTTTGAAGCTGGCAAAACAGGCGTCCATAGGGCCTCTGACGAGGTGCACAATCCGCGCATTGGGCAGTGCGGCGAGAATCAGCGGCAGGTGCAGATAGTTCACCGGTAGCTTGTCGACGAACCGCGGGGTTTTGCCCCGCATACGCGCGCTCGTCTGAAGGTACATGTCGCCAATGGCGTGTACGTCAGCCTTGGCGGCTGCATCAAACAGCTCAGCCGAAAAACGGCGCCGGTCGATATGTTTGGAGACGCGGCGCGTCGCGAGGCCGAACTGCTGCAATTCACCGGCAGAGTGCACCTGCGAATGGCTGGTAATCACGCGCTCGATCAGCGTCGTGCCTGTGCGTGGCTGACCCAGCACGAAAATGGGTGATTCCTCAGGATTGCCTGCGGGCTGTTCGGCCAGCCATGAGGCATTAAAGCGCTCGCGAATGAGCTCAAACATGGCTGCCTCTGCTGCCTCGTCGAACTCGACGGTTTGGCGCCGCGCCGCGGCTCCGGCCGAGAAAGCGTCGAACGCTCCCTCCCAGTCCTGAAGGTCCTCGCACTCCTTACCAATGGCGTAATAGAGGAAGCCCCGCGCTCGCGGGTTGTTGGGGTACTGCTCAGCCAGCGCCCGCATCTGCGAGATGTGCTGGTCGTCGTGCGCCTTTACGGCATTGGCCAGTCCCCAGTGGCTCTGGGCGCTCCGCGGGTCGAGGCGAATGACCGCTTTGAACAGATCGGCCGCCTCATCGATATCCCCGTTGAATACCAGCGCGTTGGCCAGATTCATCATGTAGCCGGTCTTGCCCGGTGCCTGTTGATTGACGCGGGCAAAAAAGGCCTTGGCGGTTTCGTATTCGCCCAATTGGTTGAGCACGGTACCGGTAAGATCCAGGACTGCCGGGTCAGAGGGCTGAATGCGCCGCACCTCTTTTAGTGCGGATTCAGCGAGTGCGATGCGTCCTTCACTGGCGTTGAGGCGTGCCAGCTGCGCCCAAGCCGCCGCATGATCGCGGTCAATCTTGACCACGGATTTGAACGCCTCGTGGGCGACACGGCGCTCGTCCCCTTCGACTGCCACGAGGCCCACCAGAAAATGAGCGGGGGCGAGGTCCGGGTGTTGTGAGAGCGCGCTTTGGCAGGCCTTAGCCGCAACATCCAGTTGCCCACGGTTCAGCGCTTCAAAGCCCTCCTGCAGAAGCTGAGACAGATCTTGCTCGGTAATAGTCATGACGGCTGAGCCCGCGGACTCTGATGGTGATAACTGGTCAGCGGGTCTGCACCGCTATCTCCCGTATGGCTCGCCAGGGCATCCACAAAGAGATAAAACAGTTCAGCCTGAGACGAAATATCCAGCTTCGCGTAGGCG
>JAHEJH010000212.1 GCA_024638905.1 Luminiphilus sp. | reverse complement strand
ACGATAAAGCCTTCCATGCGGCTGCGCATGATGACCAGATTCATGATGTTGGTGGGGCCGGGCTGAGGCGTTGTTGCGTTGTAGTTGGCGATACCACCGCACATGACCACGCGTGAGCGCATATTGAGGTGATTCAGTGCTGCCTCAAGGGTGTCGCCACCGACGTTATCGAAGAACACGTTCCATTTTTCGGGGCAGGCTTCCGCAATTTGTTGATCTAAATTGCCCAGTTTGTAATCGATGGCATGGTCAAACCCTGCCTCCTCGGTCAGCCAGGCACACTTTTCGGGTCCGCCAGCAATACCAACGACGCGGCAGCCTTTGATCTTGGCAATCTGCCCCGCAACCGAGCCCGTGGCGCCCGCCGCACCCGAGACCAGCACCGTCTCGCCGGGTTGAGGGTCGCCGAGGTCCAAAAGACCAAAGTAAGCGGTCAGGCCTGTCACGCCCAAGACCGAGAGCATCATTTCAGGCGGCGCCCCTTCTGGCATCGGCCTCAAGCTTGAGGGCGGGTGCGCGGGGTCAACCACCGCGTAGTCCTGCCAGCCGTTAGTGGCCTGCACCATTTGACCCGCCGAGAAATCCGGGTGGTTCGACTTCACCACCTGGGCCACGCAGCCTGCGCGCATGGGCTCACCAATCTGCACAGGCGGCAGGTAACTCTCACGATCCATCGTCCAACCGCGCTGGGTGGGATCGAAGGAGAACATGAGGTTGCGAATCAGCACTTCACCCTCGCCCGGCTCGGGGATGTCAGTCTCGACATACTTAAAATGTTCGGGTCCGATCATGCCCACGGGGCGCTCATGTAATAGCCACTGTCGATTCATTATCCTGTCTCTCCGCGTCTTAGATAACTCTCACCGCTCCCCTCAAACTGTTGCAATCAGCGTGGCGCCAATGCCAAAACAGGGGCCGGTCGTTAAGAGACACGCACAATACAACATCAGCGAACACTTGTACTGCGTTCTGTAGGGTTTGCGGCTGACGCCTCTCAATCGGCAGCGTGCGGTGCGTTCACCAGCGGCGTATGATTCTCCCGGACGGCTCTCTGGACAACACTTTTCTGGAGCAAACAATGACACTTAAAACGCCACAGCCGACGCACCGCTCTGAGTGCAACAAAAAGGCCACGGGACATCTTGTGAGAAGCTTACTCGGCGTCTGGCTCGGCATTGGCGCCCTCAGTGCGTTTGGCAATAACACTGGCGACTCACAGGGGGCCATCTCGCGGGTTAACCCACATGCTCAGACGGTCACCACCGTGGCGGGCCAACTGTGGGAGTGGGCGGAACTTGGTTACCTCGAGACGCAATCCAGTGCCCTGCTACAGAACACCCTCGCCGACGCCGGCTTTGAGATCGACTCCGGCATCGGCGGCATCCCGACGGCGTTCACCGCCACTTTTGGTAGCGGTGAACCCGTGATCGGCATCATGGGTGAATTCGACGCCCTGCCCGGGATTTCTCAGGCAGCCGTACCCTACGCTGAGGCGCTGGAAGGTAAACCCAGCGGCCACGCCTGCGGGCACAACCTGTTCGGCGCGGGCTCACTGGGAGCAGCACTGGCTGTGAAAGACTGGCTCCAAGAAACTGGCACGCCGGGCACGGTGCGTTTTTACGGCACACCGGCCGAGGAAGGCGGTTCGGGCAAGGTGTATTTGGTGCGCGCCGGCGCCTTTGACGATGTCGATGTAGCCCTGCACTGGCACCCCGGCGATGACAACACCGCGAGCCCCTCGAGCACACTGGCGAATAAATCGGCCAAGTTCCGATTCTCCGGGGTGTCTTCACACGCCGCCGCCGGCCCTGAGCGCGGTCGCTCGGCACTCGACGCCATAGAGGCCATGAACTTTATGGTGAACCTGCTGCGCGAGCACGTGCCTGAAGAAACGCGCATTCACTATGTGATCACCGAGGGCGGGATTGCGCCTAACGTGGTGCCCAACTTCGCTGAAAGCTTTTATTACGTGCGTCACCCCAATGCCGGCGTGCTCGCCACCCTGTGGGATCGTGTGATCGCCGCGGCCGAGGCGGCCGCCATGGGCACCGGCACCACGCTTGAATATGAAGTTATTCACGGCAACCACAGCGTACTGCCCAACGAAGTACTGGCGCGGGTGGCCTACGATCATTTGGTGGCGCTGGGCGGGCCGCAGTACGACGAGGCCGATCAGGCGTTTGCCGCCGAGATTGCCAAGACCTTACCCAGCGGGCGCTACGAGCCCGGCTCAGAAGGCGTGATAGAGCCCTTCGCGATTAAGCAGAGCAAGGGCTCTACTGATGTGGGTGACGTGAGCTGGAACGTGCCCACGGTGGGGCTCGGCACGGCAACCTTCATACCGGGCACCGGCCTGCACACCTGGCAGGCGGTGGCCACGGGCGGTACGCCACTCGCCCACAAAGGTACGCTGCTGGCGGCTGAGGTGCTCGCCGCCACGGCGATTGATCTGCTGAGTCGGCCTGATCTGGTGGCCGCAGCCACTGCTGAATTTAACGACCGGCGCGGACCCGATTTTGCCTATGTGCCCTTATTGGGCGATCGCGACCCGCCGCTGGATTACCGGCGCTAGTCGCGCACACCACTGGGCATTTCAAATAAAGGCAGCGAAAGATAAGAGGCACAATACAAACACCAAAACATAAGAACCAAAATATAAGAAAGGACACACCATGAACGACCTCACCAAAACCGCCCTCTGGCTCTGCTGTCTGGCACTGGGCGTAAACCAAGCCCTTGCCGCCGACGACTCAGAGATCGACATGACCTGCGACAGCGAGAAGCCGGTGATCATGTTGGTC